>JBDGVS010000202.1:0-5275 GCA_039585535.1 Gemmatimonadota bacterium
AGAGTTGATCGACTCGAACCCTGCCTATGAGCAGAACGGTCTGCGTGGCTTCACGGTTACGCGGCGGAGTGCGATCCTGGCGAATCAGTCGACGGGTGCCGCCGGCGTCGCGTCTGTGGTCACTCCCTTCCGGTACACGGTGCTCCACGACGGCCGTCGCCAGCTGTGTATCATGTCGAAATGGCCGTAAGCTTCGCCCGACCTTTCCGACGCCGTGGCCCTCGTGGTGCAGTCGGCTCGGTTGGAGTAGCGCTCCTACCCGCTCACCTCATCGAAGGCCACCCGCACCCGGCTGAGCCCGTCGAGCAATTCGTCCTCAGGATTGCCGAAGCCGAGTCGGAGGTAGTGATCCATCCCGAAGTGATCGCCGGGTACGACCAGCACCGACTGCTCGGCCCGCAGCTTTTCCGCGAATGCGGTCGAATTAATCGGCGCGTCGTAGTGCGTGTAGCAGATCGCTCCCGCATCCGGCGCGCGGTATCGGAATCGACCTCCCTGCGCATCCATCCACTGCTCGAGCACGCCGAGATTCTTGCGCACGATCCCTCGGGTTCGCTCGCCGATTCGCTCCCGCGTCCCCGGCTCCAGGGCTACGCACGCGAGCTGATCGGAGACCGAAGCCGGCGCGATGGTCGTGTAGTCCGTGCGGCCCCAGAGCTCCTCCATGATGGACTCGGGACCCACGATCCAGCCGAGCCTGAGTCCCGGTAGCCCGTACGCCTTGGACAGCGAGTTGGTCACGAGCACGCGGTCGTGGCTGCCCCAGAACGACGGGGTCCGCTCGTCACCCGCCTCCGCGCCCGCATACACCTCATCGGCGAGGATCCACGCCCCGTGTTCCGCGGTCATCGAGGCGATCGCGTCCATCGAATTCTGCGTGAGCGAGACGCCCGTCGGGTTGTTCGGGTTGGTAATGAGAACGAAGCGGGCACCATTCTCCAGCGACCGCCGGAGGGCGTCGAGGTCGGGCTGCCAACCGTCCGTCTCTCGCAGGTGCACGGGCATCAGTCGGCTGCCGAATGACTCCAGCAGTCCGGGCACCTGACCGTACGTCGGCAAGATGATCGCCGCCTTCTCTTCGCTCTCGAACAGGTGCCAGAAGCAGGTGAAGTTGGCCTCGGCCCCACCGGTGGTGACCAGCACCGAGCTGTCGTTTGCCCCGTCGTACTGATCGGCGATGAGCGCGCGCAGCTCATCGGATCCGTTCGACTGGCCATACCCCAGGAGGGTGGCCCCGACATCGACGTCCTGACCGGAAATCTCGATGAGCTGGTCCACCGTGAGCGGGTGGACGCCGCTCTCGGAGAGGTTGATATCGACGCGGTGCTCGAAGGTGGACTGCCACCGCTCCATGCGGAAAGGCGAGTAACGCAAGGTGCGACTCCGGGTGTCGTGGGGTTCGGGGTCGCAGATGCTACGTCTCCTCTAGCGGGAAGTAAATCGACGAGCACCCCTATGACTCTTATGCATGAGAGTGTTAGGATACGATGAAGATCACATCCGTAGAGATCACGCCTATGTCTGACCGCCCCCTGGACCTCATCAAGGGCACACTGGACGTCCTGATTCTGAAGACGCTCGGCGATGGGCCGCTTCATGGATACGGAGTGTCCCGTTCGATCCGCGACCGCACACTCAGCGACTTCAAGGTCGAAGAAGGTGCCCTGTATCCGGCGCTTCGGCGCCTGGAGAAGCGTGGCTACGTGGAGGCGGAGTGGGGCGTCACGGACACGGGGCGGGAGGCCAAGTTCTACCAGCTCACATCCGCGGGTGAGGCGGAGCTCGAGTCCGGCGTTCGGGAGTGGCATCGATACGTCTCTGCGATGGCACGTGTGCTCGGAAGTCCAGCCGGCGCATGAGCACCAGGAAGCGGCGCGCCGGGTCGGTCTTCAGCCGCACCTCCGCACGCGAAGACGTCGACCGGGAGATCCGGGCTCATCTGGCGCTCCACGCCGAGGAGCTCGAGCGCGACGGATGGGGGGCGGAGGAAGCTGCCGTGGAAGCGGAGCGGGTGTTCGGGGATCGATCCGCGATCTCCGACGAATGCAGGCGGGTGACGGAGTCACACGACCGGTCGGTGAGGAGGACGAAGATGTGGGGGACGGTAAAGTACGACGTCAGATACGCGGTTCGGACACTGTTGAGGAGTCCCGGCTTTACCATCGCCGCGGTACTCACACTCGCGATGGGGATCGGCGCGAATGCTGCGATCTTCTCCGTCGTGCACTCGGTGCTTCTCAAGCCCCTGCCGTACGCAGATCCTGAGGCGCTCGTGCAGGTGCGGGAGACGAACAACCGTGGTGGCTCGATGGCCGTTGCGTGGCCGAATTTCGTCGACTGGCGGGAGGAGAGCCGCGCATTCCAGGGGCTGGTCGCGTATGGGGTTGGATCGACGACGGTGCTTGGCGCCGATCGTCCGCTCAGCGTCTCGGTCGCGAGCGTCTCGGCCGACTTCTGGTCGGTTTTCCGGGTCGTTCCGATAGCCGGTCGTCTGACGACCGCCGAGGACCATGGTGTGGACTCGCCTCCTACCTTCGTGGTCGGAGAGGCGTTCTGGCAGCGTGAACTCGCGGGCGCGCCGCTGGACCAGATTGTGCTCGAAGTCAGGGGGGTCCGGGCGCCTGTTGTGGGTGTGGTCCCGGCCGGATTCGATTTCCCGAGTGGCGCGGAGGTGTGGGGCCCGGCGGAGCCGTCAGGGAACACGTCACGCACGTCGCACAACTGGCGCGTGGTCGGGCGGCTCGAGGCCGGTACGTCTCTCGCGGTGGCAGAGCAGGAGATCGATGCGCTGACGAAGGTCGTCGTCCAGCGTGAGCCGGATGCCGATCCGGATTTCATCGCAGTGGGTGCCTCGCTGATCTCGCTCCGACAGCGCCTGGTTGGTTCGACCCGCACACCCCTGCTGCTGTTGTTCGGAGCTGCGGGCCTCGTTCTCCTGGTGGCGTGCACGAATGTGGCCAGTACACTCCTCGCTCGAGGAATGGGGCGCGCTCGCGAGCTCTCGATTCGGGCTTCCCTGGGTGCCGATCGCGCTCGAATCGTGCGGCAACTCATCACCGAGAGCCTGGTGCTCGCGGTGCTCGGTGGTGGCGCGGGCATCGCAATGGCGCTGGGGGTCACGCGTGTCCTGCGTGCGCTGAGTCCGGCTGGACTGCCCCGTGTCGACGAGATCGGGGTCGATCCGCTCGTTCTCGGCTTCGCCGCCATGATGGCCCTGGCATCGACGCTGATCTTCGGTCTTGTACCTGCGCTACGCCTCACCCGACCGGACGCGAATGGCGGCCTGCGCTCGGCGAGTCGCGGAAACTCTCTCGATCACCGAGGTGCGATCTGGAAGGTGCTCGTCGGCACCGAGGTCGCAGTGGCCCTCGTGCTCCTCACCGGGTCGGGTTTGCTCGTACGGTCGTTCCAGCAGCTGATCGACGAGGACCTCGGCTTCGACGCCTACGATGTGGCCGCGGTGCCTGTCGCGCTGTCACAGCTGAAGTACGAGAGCGAGTACGATCATGCGCGCCTCTACGCTCGACTGATCGAGGAGCTGGAGGCCGAGCCTGGCATCCGATCTGCGGGTGTGTTGAGCACACTCCCGGCGTCCGGGAGTCTCCCCAACTATCGTCTCGAACTCGACGGCGATGTCTCGAAGGTCACCGTGGGTGGATACGTCGTGGCCAGCGCCGGAGCCTTCGAAGCGCTTGATATCCCGCTCCTTGCCGGACGCTTGTTCGATGAGCGGGACGGCCCGGACGCAGCGCACGTCGCGATTGTGAGTGAATCGTTCGCGAGCCAGACCTGGCCGGGCGAGAGCCCCATCGGACACCAGGTGACCGGGGGTGGGATGGACAACTTCTGGGAGGAGCGGCGATTCGCGGAGGTTGTGGGTGTGGTCGGTGACGTACGGATTCGGGACGTGGCTCAGGAAGCGTACCCGACGTTGTACTTCCCGTACTCGCAGCGCCCATTCCGCATCCAGTTCGGGGCCCAGGTCGTGGCGGAGGCCGAAGTGGGGCGAGGCGCGGACATAACGGGCCCGCTCCGTGAGACGGTTCAGCGGGTCGACTCCGATATCCCGATTGAAGTGACCACGCAGCAGGAGGTGGTGGATGACGCGCTGGCTTCCCGCCGCTTCATGATGCTGTTGCTGGGGGGCTTCTCACTGGTCGGTCTCTTGCTGGCGGGCGTCGGCATCTACGGTGTCGTGGCATACTCGGTCGCGCGAAGGACACGAGAGATGGGCATTCGGGTTGCTCTCGGCGCCGACCCGGGCTCGGTAGGTCGAATGGTGATCCATGCCTCGATGAGACTCGTCGCCGGTGGCGTCGTCGTGGGAATTGGTGGTGCGATTCTCACCTCGAGACTTCTCCAGAGCTTCCTCTACGGCGTGAGCCCTGGTGATCCCGTGACGCTGATCGGAGTCACGGCGGTGCTCGTTGGCACGGCCCTGCTCGCGAGTTGGCTTCCGGCCAGAGCCGGAACGAGGACGGACCCGATGGTCACGATGCGAGCAGAGTAGGAGCCGGGCCCGGGTCGAGCCGTTAGATTCCCGGACCGTACTCATTGCCTCGACAGGGTCCCGGCGACTGCCGACTCCCCTCGAGTGCTCGACCGCGAACTGTTCATGCGAAAGGTCCTCCTCGTCATCCTGGACGGCTGGGGCCATTCGGACTTCGAGGGCGCGCCCGACGAGAGCAACGCCGTTGAACTCGCGAACGTGCCCGTGTTTCGACGTCTGTATGGGGCGCGTCCGCGCACGCGACTGGCTTGCTCTGGTGAAGATGTTGGTCTACCGGCAGGTCAGATGGGCAACTCCGAGGTGGGGCACCTGAATCTCGGAGCGGGTCGTGTCGTGTATCAGGACATCGCCCGCATCGACAAGGCGATCGAAGATGGCTCTCTCGCCGAACGGCTCGATCTCGAGAAGATCGTGGCGCACGTCCGGGGTACCGGAGCCACCGTCCATCTGGTGGGCCTGGTGTCGGACGGTGGCGTGCATAGCCACATCCGCCACTTCGACGCCGTCCTCGACCTGCTGCCGGAAGACGTCTGGGTGCGTCTGCACTGCATTACGGACGGGCGCGACACCTCTCCGACCGGGGGCGCGCGCTACCTCGGCGCGCTCCAGGAACGTTGTGTGGAGAGCGAGCGGTGGGCCGTCGCTACGGTGTGCGGCCGCTACTGGGCGATGGATCGCGATCGTCGCTGGGATCGGACGAAGCGCTCGTTCGATCTGATCGTCCGGGGGGAAGCCGAGGCATGGGCCGATGACGTCACATTTCTC
>JBDGVS010000203.1:0-5272 GCA_039585535.1 Gemmatimonadota bacterium
CGGCGAGTGGAAGAAGCAGGAGTTCATCCTGGAGATTCCGGGCCAGTACCCGAAGCAGGTCTGCGTTGTCCAGTGGGGCGATGCCATCGACAAGTTCGGGATCAAGAACGGAGAGACGATCACGGCGTCGATCGACATCCAGAGCCGGGAGTACAACGGGCGCTGGTACACCGACGTAAAGGCGTGGAAAGTCGATCGGGATGGCGCAGGCGCGGCCGACGGCCCGCCGGTGGCTGACGGTGAGCCCTGGCCGGAGCCGGCCGGAGACGACGAAGACGACGGACTCCCCTTCTAGGTGCTGCCCGAGAGGGCCGACCGCCTCGAGGAGTTTCTCGCAAACCCCCGCAAGGGCCTCTGGACCATGGCCGTCCCCATGATCGCCGGGATGACGGTCCACACGACGTATCTGGTCGCGGATACGGCCTTCATCGGAACGTTGGGTACCGATGCACTGGCGGCTGCGACCTTCGTAGCGCCGCTCTTCTTCCTCACCATGGCGCTCACGATGGGGCTGGGGACGGCCGTGACGGCGCTGGTCGCGCAGGCGGTCGGGCGCGGTGATGCTTCGAGCGCCGATGCATCGGCGGGAACGGCGATCACGCTCGGCCTGGGGCTCGGTTTCGTCTTCGCCGGGGTTGGACTCGTGGCTGGGAGAAGGATGCTTCAGCTGCTCGGTGCGGAAGGGGCCGTGGTCGATCTGGGTTGGGAGTACTTCCAGGTCCTCGCGGCGTTCATGCCACTCTTCTTCGTGTCGTCCGTTCTTCGCTCGATCCTGACCGGCGAAGGCGACGCGAAGACACCGATGATGGTGCTCGCGGTCGCCACATTCGCCAACATCGGACTCGATGCCCTCTTCATTCTGGTTCTCGACTTCGGACTCCGGGGTGCTGCGTTTGCTACCGTGGCGTCGGTGATGATCTCGGTCTCGTCTTTCGCGGTGCTGCTTCTGCGGAGGGAGCGGGCATTCGTGCAGTTGCGGCTCTCATCGCTGATGCCGTCTCGCGCGGTGCTGACCCCGCTTCTCGCCCTCGCGATCCCGATTGCGGCGTCGATGATCGTGATGTCCATGGGCACCATGTTCTACAACCTCCTGCTCGCCGACTTCGGCTCCGTGGCAGTGGCGGCGTATGGTGCGGCGTCCAAGATCGACATGATCGTCATTCTGCCGATCTTCGGTCTTTCCGGCGCGGCCGTCACTGTGGTCGGGATGTTCGCCGGCGCGGGCCGCATCGACCTGGTTCGCTCAACGGCGCTCTATACGTACCGATGGGCCGTCACGCTCGCGGCGGTCATGGGCTTCGGCGCCTTCCTGACTTCCGACAGCATCCTGCGGATCTTCACGGACGACCCGACGGCGATCGCCGTCGGCACGACGTACCTCGGCTTCATGATCTTCGCCTACCCGATGATGGCGATCGGTATGACGACCGGCCGCCTGCTCCAGGGGCTCGGCCACGGCTTCCCGGCGCTGTTTATCACGACCCTTCGGGTGTTGCTGGTGGGTGTCCCGGTCGCCTATCTGGCTGTGCAGGTCTTCGACCAATCGATCGAAGGTGTCTGGATCGGCATTCTCTCCGGGGGCTGTGCCGCCACGGTCACGTCGATCCTCATGGTGCGCCGCCTCATGTGGCAGGCCGATCCCACGCTCAAAGCTGCCGGGGCCCGATGAGGGCCATCACCTTTCAGGGCATCGAGAAGCTGGCCCTCGAAAACGTGCCGGAGCCGGGCATCGCAGAGGCGGACGACGTGATCGTTCGTGTGACGGCCGCGGGAATTTGCGGCTCCGATCTGCACCCCTATTTCGGCCGGGAGGTCGGGATCGACATCGGCACGGTGATGGGGCATGAAGCGCTCGGCGAGGTGGTGGAAGTGGGGACGTCCGTCACTGCCTTCGCCGTCGGAGATCGGGTTGTGGCGCCGTTCACCACGAACTGTGGCGTGTGCGACTACTGCCGAGTGGGGCTGACGGCGCGCTGCGTGCGGGGCCAGCTGTTCGGCTGGATCGAGGAAGGGCAGGGGCTGCACGGCTGCCAGGCCGAGTATGTCCGGGTCCCGATGGCGGACGCGACGCTCGTTGCGGTACCGGACGGCCTCGACGACGCTGTCGCGCTGTTGTCGGGCGACATCCTGTCGACTGCCTGTTTCGGCGCCGACATCGCGGACGTCGGTGACGGTGATGTGGTGGTCGTGATCGGGTGCGGGCCCGTCGGGCTTCTTGCGATCCTGGCCGCCTTCGATCGGGGTGCGGAGAGCGTGCTCGCCGTGGACAGCGTAGCCTCGCGTCTCGCGGCGGCCGAGAGCTTCGGCGCGGTTTCTGTAGACTTCGAACAGGCGGACCCGTCCATCGTTGCTCGGGAGAGAACGGGCGGACGAGGAGCGGACGCGGCGATCGAAGCCGTTGGCTCAGCCGCAGCGACGCGAACGGCCGCGGGCATGCTCCGCCACGGAGGGCGTATCGGAGCGCTCGGTGTGCACACGGAAGAGCACCTGGCGATCTCCCCCGGTGAGTTGTACGACCGGAACCTCCGATACTCGGCCGGACGATGCCCGGCCCGGCACTACATGCCTGCGTCGCTCGAGCTCGCCATGCGCCACGTGGAGCGGGTCGACTCGCTGATCTCCCACCGGCTCCCGCTCGAACAGGGTGTGGATGCGTATCGGCGCTTCGCGGATCGCGAAGCTGGGTGGAACAAGGTGGTCCTGCTGCCCGACGCGTAACGGGTCGTCAGCCGCCGCGGAGCTCTGACACCGCGGCCCGGATATCATCCAGACACTGTTCCATCCGATCCATGTGTGTCCGGAAAGACAGCACACAGATGCGGATCGCGAAGAGCCCATCGACGAGGGTCCCGGTCATATAGACGTTCTGCCGGGCGTTCACTCGGGCGATGAGGTCCCTGTTGAGACTGTCGATCTGCTCGGGCGAGAGTCCCGGTGGTACGAGGCGGAAGGCCACCAGGGAAAGGTGAGGCTCGCACACGATATGCATGTCCTCGATCTGCCGCACTTCTTCAGCCGTCCAGCGCGCCAGATCGAGCTTCTCGTCGAGGGTGTCTCGGAACGCGTCCATCCCGAAGAGCTTGATGGGGAGCCAGGCGCGTAGTCCCCGAAAGTCGCGCGATAGTTCGGCCGAGAGGTCGCAGAAATCCACGAAGTCTGCGTCGTGCTGCATCACCGGCATGTAGTCCGCGAAGGTGGCGTGTGCCCGGCGCAGGGCCTGTTCGTCGCGGACCAGCAGGCAGCCGGTTCCGTAGGGAAGAAAGAGACTCTTGTGCGGGTCGAGTGTGATCGAGTCCGCCCGCGAGATCCCATTCAGCGCCTGTGCCCCGCGCTCCGTGAGCATGAAGAACGCCCCGTACGCGCCGTCGACGTGCAGCCAGAGCCCTTCGGTTTCCGCGAGGTCGGCAAGCCCATCGAGGGGATCGACGGCCCCCGTGTTGGTGCTGCCGGCATTGCCCACGAGGAGGAAGGGTCTCAGCCCCGCAGCCCGATCCTCCTGGATCGCCTGCGTGAGGACGTCCAGTCGCATTTCCTGACGCTCGTTGCTTTCTATCTGTCGAACGGCTGATTCCGGGAAGCCGGCCAGGACTGCGGACTTCCGGACCGAGTGGTGCGTTTGATCCGAGGTGTAGATCACACCATCGCGAAAGTCGTCGTCCAACTGCTCGCGCCTTGCCGTGACGATTGCCGTGAGGTTGGATAGCGAGCCTCCGCTCGTCAGGATGCCTCCGCTGCCGACTCCGTACCCCATCGCCTCGCAGAACCAGCGGACGACGTTCAGCTCCAGCTGGACCAGGGCCGGTGCCGCGACCCAGACCCCGACGTACCGATTGATCGCGTTTGCGATGAGATCGGCGAGGGCGGACGGAAAAACCCCACCCCCCGGGATGTACGCCAGGTAGCCGGGTCCCGCGGTGTTGAACGAAGTCGGCACGGCGTCATCGAAGATCAGCGAAAGGAGCGTCTCGAGCTCCGAGCCCTGCGCGGGCATGGCCTCCGCCTGAGCGCTGGCTTCGACGCGGCCGTCCGTCGTGTAGGAGGCAGGTTGGTCTGGAAGGGAGGCGATATGCTCGACGACCCGCTCCGACACGGCGTCGAGCATCGCGCGCATGGCTTCCGGGGACGGCTCGAGGGGGTAGCTATTGGCAGTGTTCACGACGGCTCGTGGCTCCTCACGGTCCGGATGC
This sequence comes from Gemmatimonadota bacterium, assembly GCA_039585535.1. Taxonomy (GTDB): domain Bacteria; phylum Gemmatimonadota; class Gemmatimonadetes; order Longimicrobiales; family Gaopeijiaceae; genus UBA2589. Next base: position 4,188 of record JBDGVS010000203.1, read on the forward strand.
CGTGACGGAGGAGAAAGACGGCAGCGAAGGCCGCAGCGGAGACCAGGATCCCTATTGCTGTGGGGTCCAGCCACCGCGAGATGTCGCCGAGGGACGACATACGTACGGCAACGAGTCCGATGACGCCTGCCGCGATCGCGCATAGCGCCTCAGGGACACCGGGCCGACGCGTGTGCAGCCCGGCGACGACGGGAACGAAGAGAGACACGCTCAGCACCGAGTAGAACACGGTGAGCGACCCGATGACGGTCGGAATCACGATCGCGAGCCCGATCCCGAGTACGCCCCCGCCCACGGCCGCGGCACGTGCGACGCGTAAGACCTGCTGGTCGCTGGCGTTGGGTGCCACGTATCGCTTGTAGATGTCCTTTGACAGTGAGGTGGAGAGCATGAACAGAATCGCGTCGGCGCTGCTCAGCTCAGCCGAGAAGACAGCGGCGAGGCCGACTGCCCCCAACGCGGCGGGCAGTCCGAGGGTCAGCACGGTCGGCACGGCGAATTCCGGGTTCGCGAGCTCTGGTGCGTAGACCCGAGCGATCATGCCGACCAGGGGAGGAGCGAAGGCGAAGCCGAGCAGAACTACACCCTGGAGCCCGACGCCGATTCGCAGCGCTCGCTGATCGATCGCCCCGAAGCCTTTCTGCAGCAGGCCCGGAGACACGATGAAGGCCGGAACGATCAGCAGGAAGAGGATCACCCCGGATTGGGCCCAGAAGTCGAGGTACTGAGGGTCGGCAGGGGCGGCGGCCACCACCGCATCCCACCCGCCGGCCATCGACAGGGCGATGGGTATCCCGATCGCGAAGCCACCGAGCAGAATCACCAGTTGAACGAGATTCACCCACGCCGACGTCAGGAGCCCTCCGGCAGAGAAATAGGCCGTCATGACGACGCCCCCGATGAGTGCTCCGACCCAGCGCGGAGTATCCAGGACCCATTGGAGGATCTGGGACATGGCGATCAACTGAGCGGCGAGTACGACGAGTGTAAGAAGCCAGAGCAATGAAGCGACCGTCGCCCGAACGGCGCTCCCGTAGCGGTGCTCGAGGAAGTCCCCGACGGTGTAGAGGCCCTCGTCCGAGGCG
>JBDGVS010000204.1:0-5233 GCA_039585535.1 Gemmatimonadota bacterium
TTCACGCGCAAATCCGTCGTCTGCGCGGACAGGATGGTGGCAACAGCCAGCTGAAACGGATTCTCGAACGTCAGTTCGCAGTGCGCGTCCGGGTACTCGTCGGCCAGCAGGTCGTAGACTTCAGCCGCTCGTTCTGTGCGTGCCTTTTTTGATTCCCGTGGCATGGTCCCTACCCGTGGAGGATTACGCGCGTGGACGAGAGGGTGCTGGCTTCCGGCCCATCCGACCCCGCCGCCTGGTCGACGGAAGTCGAAAGCTCTGCCCCGACAAGCGCCTCCGGCACGGCGCGCACATACGCGAAGAAGCGCGCGAGGAGCTTGAGCACCTCACCGGACGTCGAGAAGAGGTAGAGCGCATCGAGTTCGGCCCCGGGCATAGCATTGTGGAAGTCCGACCCGTCCCCTCGTGCATCCAGGTCGAGCCAGCCGGACACGTCGGCGAGTGGTGCCTCCGGCAGCGGGACGACCCCGAGGCCTCCGCGATCCGATCGCATTCCCGTGACGAGCAGCGTGTGCACGAAGCCCGAAGCCGTAGTCTTCCAGAAGATCCCGTCGACGGACTGAGGCGTGTCGGAACCGTCATCCAACCAGAAGAGGTGCTGCGGAAGCTGCACGTACCCGGCTGGGTCCAGCGGAGTCGCGTCATCCCCACCCCGCCCCTCTACCAGGAACCGTGCCGCGTGCGTACTGAGCAGGTAGAGCGGAAGTCCTGCGCGGCTGAAGTGGAGTGCGTGGAAGGCCAACGCTCCGTACGGATGGATCGCCTCCGGCGGCGCGTCCTCTCCTTCGATGCGACGGATGAAGTCCGTCACCACGCCCATGGTCACAAAGGCATGAGGAGCATCGATGTCAGCGCCCCGGCCCTCGGACTCCTCGGCGACCGACGCGGAGAATGTTCCAGCCTCGTCGGGCGTGGCGAAGAGAAGCTCGAACGGCGTGACCCGTGTGTACTCGTCATGTAGTGGCATACGCCGCCCTACCCCCCCACCTCTACCGGTTCCGCCGCGGCGTGCGATTCCAGCACGACCGTCTCCGACAACCCGAGCAATTTCTTGACGTTCTCCCACCAACTGAGGCGTCGAAGAAGAACCACCTCGACCGGCTCCTCCTCCGTGGACAGACCTCCCACGAGCACGAAATGAATGTCCCCAAGCTCCTCCGGTCGGGGCATCCGGTAGCGACCGTCGCGCCAGTGAAATTCGATGGTCTCCGCAACTGCGAAGTCTCGAGTGTTCCAGCTCTGTTCGATATACCAGGCCTTCTCGACGCGAAAAACGCCATCTCCGACCTCATCACCGTGCTGGTAGTACCACGGATCGAAGGGAGCCCCGTCGATTCGTTTGAACGTCTCATCCGCCGCATAGTCGACGCCCTCGAGAGCGTCGTCCCCTGCCAGTGACTCCAGGTGGTGGCGAAGCTCGTGTGTGAGCGTCTCCCACGCCTCTTCCTCCCAGTCGAAGTCGGGACTCTTTTGCGCGAGCGCCTCGAACGACCCCCAGTACAGCGCGATCACGGATCTCGTCGTATCGGCGGACCCGAAGTCGGAGAGATGCTCCTCCGTGACACATTCACCGAGGGTGTACACGTCCGGCAGATCGGGATGCGCCACCGCATCACGGCGCACCACCAGCCGGTCCACACCGTCCCGATACGCGTCGGGAATCTCGTCGAAAGCGTCTCGTGCGAAGCGCTCGAAAACGTCGAACCTCACCGATGAACCGTCATGCCCTGAGGGGCGCGGTGCTCACCCCTGCCGGCCCGCCAGCGCGCCGCCTTCGTCACTCTCCCAACGTGCGCTCGGCGTTCGCCGCAACCGCCGCCGCGAGGCGCTTGTTCAGCATCAGCAGGACACCCGCCACGATCGCGAACTGGATAACCACGGAGCCGACGTTGTACGGGCTGAACAGCGTCCACGTCGAGCGGAAGTCCGTGCCTCGAGCGCTCCAGAGAAACCACCCGGCCAGGAACACCGCCTCGAAGGCGACAAGCCGCATCGCCCAGTCCCACCAGGGGCCGATGTGGATGTCCGAGTCCTCGTGGTTGATGTACGTCTCACGCCACTTGGTGACACCGAACTTCAGCACCGCAAAGGCGAAGAAGAAGCCCGACACCATCAGCGCGACGCCCCAGACCCAGTCCTGGTTCTGGAAGATCCCCAGCTTGAGCGCACTCGGGATGCCGAACAGGATTCCCGCGGTGCCCACCATCTTGATTGCCTTCCCGCGCTCCACACCGAGATCCATGAGCAACCTGGACGCCATCTCGATCATCGCCACGAGACTCGTCCAGGCGGCGAAGACGAGCGCCAGGAAGAACAGCGCCTGGAAGAATCGTCCGCCGGGGATTTGCGCGAAGAGCTGCGGCACCCAGATGAAGGTCAGGCCTTCGTTACCCGCCCCGACGATCTCGGCCGCCGCTTCCGGCATGGTCGAAAAGACGGTGCATAGCACCATGATGCCTGCGAGAAGCGACATCGAGTTGTTACCGAAGCCGATCACGAAGGCGTTCAACGCCGTGTCTTCCTTCGCTCGCATGTAGATCGCATATGTGAGTACGAGACCCCATCCCGCGCCGGTATCCCAGGCATTCTGCGTCAGCGCCTCCACCCAGATCCGGTAGTCCGCGAGCTCAGCGAAGTTCGGCGTAAACAGAAAGGCCAGTCCGGCCGACGCACCCGGCAGCGTGACCGCGCGAATCGCGAGCACGATGACGAGCCCGATCAGGCTGGGAATCAGCACCTTGGCTGCCGTCTCGATGCCCTTCACGCCGCGCGACACGACAAAGAGCGCCATTCCCATCGCGATGAAGTGCGTAACCATCGCGCCCGGCGTCGAGTTGAACGCGTCCCAGAAGGCAGTCGGTGTCTCGCCCGGCACCTCCCCGGTGAGCGTCCCGACGAAGAAGCGGATCGTCCACCCCATCACGACGCTGTAGTAGAACATGATCGCCGTCGCGACGAACGCGATCCACGCGCCCATCCAGGCGAAACCCGGGCCGAGCGTCTTCACGAACGAGCCGATCGCTCCCTGCCGGGTCGCCTTCCCCATCCCGAACTCGAGGATCAGAAGGGGGATCGACCAGGCCAGGAGGAAGACCACCCACGCCACCAGGAAGGTGCCGCCACCGTTGCTCGCCGCGATCCGGGGGAAGCGCCAGATGTTACCGGTGCCGACAGCCATGCCGAGCATGGCGAGGAGCATTCCCCAGCGGGACGAGAAAACTTCGGGCTTCGACGACACAGACGCACTCCGGCGCGCGGTGGATTGGGCATCACGGGCTCGTGACGGAACCGGCGGGGAGTATATGCGGGGGGGTGTTCGACGACCAGCGAGCGCACAGCCGAAAGCCTGGAGCGATCGACCCCTGAGGGGCGGCGGGGCTTCTAGCCGCCCCCGTTCATGACTCGTACCCGGGCCCGGATCGAATCCGTCTCTGCTCGCAGGCGGTCGTCCGGCTCGAGGCGGGGCGTGAGATACCACTCGTAGCGACGGGCCGCCTCGCTGGTGTTTCCGGCCAGATCGTGCAGACGTCCTGCCTCCCGGTAGATCGTCGAAACGGCGAAGGCGAAGGGCTGGTTGTTGGTCTGGTACCCGGCGACGCGGGCAGCAGCTGCGAAATCGCCCCTGCGCTCCAGCATCCAGGCGGCCTCCAGCGACGTCCATGTGAGCGCTGCGTAGGGGCCCTGGTCGAGCACGTCGACCAGTTCGTCCAGCAGTCGATCGGCGTCAGGCGAGCCCGAACGCTCGGCCACCATCGCCTCCAGTGTCAGCGCACAGATGGCGCTTCGGCCGTGCCGCGGATCGAGATCGTCCGACCCGTCGCGAAGGCGTCGGATGGTGTGACCAGCGCTCGACACATCGCCACGGCGCAACCGCCACAACTCCAGAGCACACGCATCCCGTCCATTGGCAAACCACTCGAGGGGCTCCTGACCGGCGGTCCGTCGCTCCAGGTCAGCCACCGCAGCCTCGGCTGGCTCATCGAGTCCGTCCCAGTAGAGGGCAGCCTCGACCCAGTCACGCGGACGAGGGCCGAACGCGCTCTCCAGGAGGCGCAACTGCGCATCTGCCTCGGCCTGGCGCCCGGCGCTGCGCAGGTAAGCGTGGCGGAGTGCCACGACCTGCTCGCGGTCGTCTGCGGCGATCGCCACCGCTTCCGCTCGATCGAAAGCGCGGTCGACGAGCTCCACGGGTACGCGGGCCGAGACGACCTCTGCGGTGAACGCCACCATACTCGCAGACACGTACGAGAGCGTATCGAGACTCGTCTGCACCCAGGCCTGCTGGCTGGAGTCGTCCACCAGGTAGGCCAACGCCGTGCGCGCGACGACGGCCATCTCACCATCACCCGCCCTCTCGAGAAAGTCTCTGGAAGCACGAGCCGCCGCGGCAGTGTCACCCGAGAAGGCAGACCGGTAGAAGAGGTGCTCTCTGGCGACCTCCAGACCGGGATCGAGTTCGAGCGCCCGCTCGAACGCATCCATCGCCCGTGCTTCCCAGTCTGGCTCTGCCACCCGGAGGGAAGCGTGGTACAGCCAGTCGCCATAGAGGTACCAGGCCTCGGCCTTGTCCGGGAGCCTCGACACCATCTCGGAACCGCGTTCGCGAACCAGCTCGACGGCACTGAGGCGGGTCGCGCCGAGCCATAGCTGCGCGAATTCTCGTTCCCGTGGAGGCAGGCGGTCGAGGTTGGCGGCCAGCAGCCGTCTCGCCCGTGCACCGAGGTCGAAGCGGTCGGCGTCGAGGCCCATGTCTACAGCCTCACGGGCCCCAAGCGCCGCGAGCGCGAAGGTGCTGTCCGCATCCAGGGCACGAGCAAACGCCCCGCGCGCCTCGAAGTAGGCAGACCGTCGATACGCATTTCGGCCCTCCAGATACGCGTCGAGCGCCTCGAGCGGGACGTCGTCGAGAAAGTCGATCTGCCCTCGGTCGACGCCGGCCTCCATCGAGAGGATTTGTGCGGCGATCTGCGACACGACCTCGCGCAGCTCTGCCGAGGAGCCGTCCACGGCTGCGTCCCCCACGAGGTCGCCCCCCGGCACCCGCAGGAGTCGCGCGTTCATCGCAAAGTCGTCCCCGTCGCCGACGATCGATCCGACGATCACCCGGCCGGCTCCGAGGCTACGCGCTAACTCGACGGCCTGGCCCTCGCTCAGATCGCCGCCATCTGCTCCTCCGGCGCGGCGCCACGCGCTGATCATCGCCCCACTGTCCACAAGGCGCGGCGATGCCGAG
>JBDGVS010000205.1:0-5229 GCA_039585535.1 Gemmatimonadota bacterium
TATCGTCGTCGTAGGACCCGTGCCCCTGCGGGGTGGCGTCCTCCCCGGGAATGACCGAAAGGACTCGTATTTCGACTCATCCACACGGGATCCTACGGGAGTCGATCTCCAAAAGATTCGACTGGCCCGAGGGGCAGATCCGGCCCGGCCACTTGCACCAATTTTCACATATCTGTATACTTCATGTATAAATATGCGCCCCGGAGTCAGGGGCGACACGAACAACCCACCGAAAGACGATGTATACAGCCATTTACCTGAACCACCGCACCTCTGGTAACGAACTGTAAAAGAATAATGACACACTGCTTTTGTATGCACCGGAGCCCCTCATGCAGGGAGAGGTTCCGACCGGACCGGATCTAGATCGCGGCAGTACTGCCCCGCGCCCAACGAGACGTCGACCGGTCCCCCTGCGGGGTGCCGGTCTTTTTCATGTCTCTGAACCCGACACGCTATGCTCAGCTCGAACTCGACGACCCAGTCCGAACGCTTCCCGCTCTACAATCCGGCGTTCGAGCACGACGCATGCGGTACCGGCTTCATCGCGAGCATCGAGGGCGAGCGTAGTCACCGACTCATCCAGCTTGCACTCCGAGGCCTGGCGAATCTTGCCCACCGAGGGGCGGTCGGAGCCGACGGCTCCGCCGACGGAGCGGGCGTCACCATACAGCTCCCGAGAGCCCTCCTGTCGGCGGATGCGAGCCGCCTCGGCCTGTCGGAGCTGGATCGACTCGCGGTAGCCATGGTCTTCCTGCCTCAGAGCGCTGAAGCGGCAGCTCGTGCGCGCACCGCCCTGGAGGAGGCCTCGACAGAGGCCGGATCAGTGCTTCTCGGATGGCGTCCGGTCCCCCTCGACGAGACGGTCGTGCCCTCCGTAGCGAGGGACGCCATGCCGCGCATCGAGCAGCTCCTGCTCGCGCGGCCGTCCGACACCGATGAAGCAGAGTACGAGACCGGACTGTACGCGGCCCGCAAGGCAGCCGAAGCCACGTTTCGGAAGGAAGGGCTCGACACGGCATACATCGTATCGATGTCGGCCCACACAGTGGTCTACAAAGGCCTTGTCATCGGGGGGGAGCTGGGCGCCTTCTACCAGGACCTCAGCAACCCCGACACGGTGTCCGCGCTCGCCGTTTTTCATGAGCGATTTGCTACGAACACGGTTCCTCAGTGGAAGATGGCTCAGCCATTCCGCCGGATCGCGCACAACGGCGAGGTCAACACACTGCTCGGTAACAAGCGGTGGATGATCGCGAGGGAGCCCGGACTCAGCCGGTCGGCCTGGGGCCGAGGGATTCCCTCCCTCGCCCCGGTCATCACAGAAGATGCATCCGATACGGCGTCACTCGACGAGGCATTGGATCTTCTGGTTACATCGGGCCGCGGCGTGCTCGAAGCCATGGCGATCCTGGTGCCGGAGGCCTGGGAGAACATGCCGGGGCTCGACCCTGAGGTACGTGCCTTCTACGAGTACCATGCATGCCTGAGTGAACCATGGGACGGGCCCGCAGGAGTCGTCTTCACCGACGGCCGCGTGGTGGCGGCCTCGATGGATCGCAACGGACTCCGGCCATCACGCTACCAGCGCACGAGCGACGGCCTGGTCATCGTCGGTTCAGAAGTCGGCATCCTCGATCTCCCGCCGGGCGAGGTGGTCGAATCTGGCCGAGTCGGGCCGGGGCGGATGCTCGCGGTCGACACGGTACGGCGGCGCTTCATGAACAACAGCGAGATCAAGCGCCGAATCGCGGACCGCCGCCCCTACGCAACATGGATCGAGGAGAAGCTGCGCCGCCTTCCGCGTGAGCGGACGACGCCCGCGGAGGCCGGTCTCGGTGGGGCCGCTTCGACGCACTCGGAACCCTCCGGGGCCGAACTCGTGCACCTTCAGCATCTGTACGGATACACGAAAGAGGAGCTGCGGCTCGTGCTCGGGCCGATGGGGAAGGTCGGCAAGGAGGCGATCGGCTCGATGGGAGACGATACGCCGCTCTCCGTGCTCAGCAGCAACCGACGCACCCTGTACAGCTACTTCCGGCAGCGCTTCGCGCAGGTCACGAACCCACCGATCGACTCGATCCGAGAGCGGCTCATCATGTCGCTCGACACCTATCTGGGTCGTCGCGGGAGTCTGGTGGACCCGGGGCCCGAAGCGGCGAGCCGAACCCACGTCCCCTCTCCCATCGCTACCGACCACACGCTCGCTCTCTTGCGCGACACCACGGCCTCGGGCCTCAACAGCACGACGCTCGACGTGTCATTCGACCCGGCCGCGCCCGGACTCGGCCTCAGCGAGGCACTCCTGAATCTCTGCGCTCAGGCCGAGGAAGCGGTCCGGGCCGGGACGGACTTCCTCGTACTGAGTGATCGCGGCACAGATCCCGATCGGGCACCCATTCCAATGCTTCTCGCGGTCTCTGCCGTGCATCACCACCTCATTCGGGCCGGCATACGTCTGCGCACGAGCCTGGCGGCCGAAGCCGGCGACGCACGAGACGTCCATCACATTGCCGCTCTCATCGGGTTCGGCGCGGCGGTAGTAAACCCGTGGCTCGCCCTGGCGACCGTGCGGGCATCGGCCGACGACGCGGAGGCGGCGAAGAGGGCGGAAACGTCCTACACCAAGGCGTGCGAAGCCGGCCTCCTGAAGATCATGTCCAAGATGGGCATCGCGTGTGTGTCTTCGTACCACGGCGCCCAGATCTTCGAGGCGATCGGACTCTCCGACGAAGTGGTGTCTCAATACTTCCCCGGTACGACGTCCCGCGTGGGAGGCGTCAGCACGGACGCCATCGCTGCCGACGTACTCGCGCGCTTCTCTGACGCTCACGAGCTGGACGCGTCGCTGGAGAAAGGGAGCTGGTATCGGTACCGGAAGGGCGGCGAGTATCATGCCAACGAGCCTCCCGTCTGGCGCGCACTTCATGACGCCGTTCAGGGCGGAGGCGTTGAGGAGTACCGAGCGTACGCCGATCTCGTCCACGAGCGACCCGCGACTTCGCTGCGCGACCTGCTCGGGTTCGTGCCAGATCGAGATTCGATCCCACTCGACCGGGTCGAGCCGGTTGAATCCATCGTGCAGCGCTTCCAGACCGGTGCCATGTCCCTGGGCGCCCTCTCGGCCGAAGCGCACGAGGATATCGCGAGGGCCATGAACGCGCTCGGCGCTCTCTCCAACTCGGGCGAGGGCGGCGAGGACCCGGAGCGCTACTCACCCGACGGTGCACGCCGCGACGCAAACTCGCGCATCAAGCAGGTCGCCTCTGGTCGCTTCGGTGTCACGACCGGGTATCTCGCCGGCGCCGAAGAGATCGAAATCAAGATGGCCCAGGGCTCGAAGCCCGGAGAGGGCGGCCAACTACCCGGTCACAAGGTCTCCGAGTATATCGCGAAGCTACGACATGTGAATCCGGGGACGCCCCTCATCTCGCCGCCCCCACACCACGACATCTACTCGATCGAGGATCTGGCGCAGCTCATCTACGACCTGAAGACCGTGAACCCGGCTGCGCGGGTGGCCGTGAAGCTGGTCTCCAGCGAGGGCATCGGCACGATCGCCGCAGGTGTCGCGAAGGCGTACGCGGACGTCATTCACATCAGCGGGGCGGACGGAGGTACCGGCGCGTCCCCACTCTCGTCCGTCAAGTACACTGGAGCTCCCTGGGAGCTCGGTGTCGCCGAGGCCCAGCAGACGCTCGTCCGCAATGGCCTGCGAGGCAGAGTCATGCTCACCACGGATGGTGGCATGCACACCGGGCGGGACGTCGTAAAGGCAGCACTGCTCGGAGCCGAGCGGTACGGCTTCGGTACGGCGGCGTTGATCGCCATCGGCTGCAAGATGGCCCGACAGTGCCACTCCAACACGTGCCCTGTCGGCATTGCAACACAGGCCGAAGAGCTGCGGAAGAAGTACTTCGGGACACCGGAGATGCTGATCTCCTTCTTCCTGAGCGTCGCGGAAGAGGTGCGGGAGATCCTCGCCTATCTCGGCTACGAGAGCGTCGATGAGATCGTCGGCCGGAGTGACATGCTCCGCCAGATCGGGGGCCAGTCGGACGACCGATGGGCAGGCCTCGACCTCAGTCGCCTCACCCCGCCGGTTGCTGAGGGCCCGCTCCGGAATGTCGGCCAGCCAAACGGCCGACCGGACGATCGTCTCGACGATCAGATTCTCAAGGAGGCAGCCGACCATCTGGCCAACGGACTTCGGTTCACCGCCGAGTACGAGATCCGCAACAGCGCTCGGGCCGTGGGGGCACGGCTCTCCGGCCAGATCGCGAAGGAGCACGGAGATAAGGGCCTGCCGGAGGGGCAGGTCGATCTCACCTTCAAGGGATCAGCCGGTCAGTCGTTCGGGGCGTGGCTCGTCTCGGGCGTGAACCTGTCTCTAAAGGGCGAGGCCAACGACTTCGTAGGGAAAGGAATGACCGGCGGATCGATCTCGATCCAGTCCTCGGATCGGTCCGGAATAGCCCACGACGGTCCGGTGCTCGCAGGGAACACCCTCCTGTACGGAGCGACCGGCGGTCGGCTCTTCGTGGCTGGGCGCGTCGGAGAGCGGTTCGCCGTGCGGAACTCCGGAGCGACCGCCGTTGTCGAGGGGCTCGGGAAGCACGGATGTGAGTACATGAGCGGGGGGACCATCGTGGTCCTCGGTCCGACTGGTCGGAACTTTGGAGCCGGCATGTCGGGTGGCCGAGCGTACGTCATGGACGAATTCGGCGACTTCGAAGCGCGTTTGAATCCGATGCTCGCCGAATCCTCGCCCGTCGATGCTCCGGGGGATCTCGAAGAGTTGCGGGTGCTCATCGAGGAGCACCTGCAGCGGACTGGTTCCGCGCGGGCCAAGCGGATCCTGAAAGCATGGCCTCACGCCGCGACCCGCTTCTGGAAGGTCGAGCCCCGCTCCATGGAGGCACCGGTCCGTTCAACGATCGGGCGGCGCATCCGTCCGGAGGCAGCCCCGGCAACGCTGACGGCCATCCGCACTCGGCGCAGCGCAACGACCAACGGATCCATGACCCCCTCTGCCTCCGAGTCGCCGACGTAGAGCAGCAGAGCTTCCACCCTATCTACTCGCAGGGGTTCGGCGCTGCACCAGTCTGGCCCTCGGGAGGTGGCGCCGTGCACCAAGGTTACGTCCAACCGGCTGAACAGAACTTCGGCAGCCGCAGCGCAGGAAAGCGCATTCGCCTCAAAGCCGTAGGCGTGGAGCGACGACCCGCA
>JBDGVS010000206.1:0-5192 GCA_039585535.1 Gemmatimonadota bacterium
GACGCTCGCACCCAGCTGCGTCCGGCGACCGGTCGCAACGGGTGATACCCCGGGGTCGTTCATCGGCTGGTAGCTACGCACGCCTACCTGTTCGCACAGTCCTCGGGCCTCGAATTCCAGGATACACCCGGCGCCACCTTCCGCAGTGAGTCCCGCGTAGTTGGCGTCGTAGATGGCACGATCCTCGATCAGACCCATTTCGGACCATACACTCCAACGGGCAGCCCCGGATCGTCCCTGTTTGGTCGTGACCCGGATCACCCCATTGGCGGCCTCGGTCCCGTACAGCGTCGCTGCCGCGGGACCCTTGACGACCTCGACGGATTCGATGTCCTCCGGATTCAGATCGTTGAGACGCGAGGGGCTCTGCCCCCCCGCAGATACCGAGATATCCGACGTGTTGTCGACACGAATCCCGTCGACGTAAAGCAGCGGCTCGTTGGACAGCGAGATGCTGCTGGATCCACGGATCCGAATCCGACTACCCATCCCGGTCGCGCCGGTCGAGCCGACCAGCTGGACCGAGGACACGCGGCCCTGCAGGAGATCGGCCATGCTTCGGACCGGAGCCACGTCCATCACGTCCACCGCCTCGATCATGGAGACGGCGTTGCCCAGCTCGCGCGCCCTCCTCTCTCCCGTCACCGTGACCGTGACTGCGTCGAGGGAAATCGCAGCGGCAGACATCCGGAACTCGGTCGTTACGGTCTGGCCAGCAATCACCGTGATGTCGATGGACTCGGTCCGATATCCGATCAACTCGGCCCGAAGCTCGTACGTCCCGGCCGGAAGCCCCGTGAGCACGAAACGACCTGAGGCGTCGGCGAGTCCACCGGACGTCGTTCCCTGCAGCGTGAGTTGGACACCCGCGAGTGGCCGACTGGAGGACGCGTCGACGGCCACTCCGGTTACCGTGCCAACCTGTCCGAAGAGTGCGGCGGGTGTGCATAGACAAGCACACGAGACGGCCAGGAAACCAAGTCGTCTTGGATCAACGTTCACGTGCCCGTGTCCTTTTGGGGGGTAGGGAAGAGGTTGCGCGTGACCTGAAGCAGACTCGGTTTCGACGCGGGCCGGAGGAGGCAGGCGGGCAAGATGCCCGTGGGCCCTTCCCTGACTCTTCCCCCGCTCTTCCCTGGCACTCTTTCCTTAGCGGACCCCGCTCCCTACTCCCCCCGTAGCGCAACGGCCGGCGGAATCGCCGCCGCGCGTGCCGCCGGAACCAGACAGGCACCGATCGCAACCGCGACGAAGATGGCGACCGCGAATCCGTAGGTCGGCAGATCGAAGGGCGTCACGCCGAACAGCATCGCCGCCATGACCCGCGCGGCGGCCATCGCGCCCACCACTCCTATGACGACGCCCAGGGCGACCAGGGCGAGTCCGTCGCGCAGGATGAGGCCGCGAGTGTCCCGGCCGGACGCGCCGAGCGCCATGCGGAGCCCGATTTCTCCTCGGCGCACACGCACGGAATACGCGAGCACCGCGTAGATGCCAACCGCGCCGAGGAACAACGCGATGACCGCCGCCAGCCCCATCATCCGACCTGCGAACGTGAAGGTGTCGATCGAGTCGGCGATGATCCGGTCCATCGTCGTGACCTGAAACATCGGAACCCCAGGGGCGATCCGACGCAGTTCGTCGCGGATCGCCGGCGCGAGCGCTTCCGGGTTCCCACCGGCCCGAACGACGTAGTGCATCTGACTGGCGAGACCCGCGCCCCAGGAAGGACTCATGAGCGGGAAGTAGGCGATCGGCGGCTCCTCGTCGGTCAGGCGCACGTCCCTGACATCTCCCACCACACCGACGACACGTATCGAATCCAGGATCGTCAGGCCCAGAGGGTCACGCCCAGGCCAGAACTCCTCCGCCATCCGCTCGCTGACGATCGTCACGGGAGCAGACTCCAGGTGATCGGCAGTCTCGAAGTCGCGCCCAGCCAGGAGTGGGATCCCCATGGCTTCAAAATATCCCGGGCTAGCGGCCCGAAGCTTCCGCGAGATGAACGCGCCTTCCTCCGACACGTGGTCCTGCACCGGATTGATCGGCTGTTGCACGAGGCCGTCGCCGGAGAGCGGCACTGCGGTCACTGCCCCCACCGCTTCCACTCCCGGCATCTCCCTCAGCAGGCTCAGCATCTCCGCGTGATGCCGAACGACTTCGTCAGGCCCATCGAACCCCGCTCCGACCGCACTCGTCCGGAACACGAGTCGGCTCTCCGTGTCGAAGCCTTTCTCCACGTCGTGAACAGCCGACGTGGAACGGACCAGCAGCACCGAACCGATGAGTACCACCAGAGCGAGCGCGGTCTCTGCGACGACCAGAACGTGGTTGAGACGCCGCGCGCCGCGCCCGCCCTGGCCCGTCGCTCCGCCCCGTACGACCCCGGTCGCCTTCACCGAGCCCATACGCAGCGCGGGCACGGCCCCCACGAGCAAAGCAGTCGTCAGGGCCACGCCGGAGGAATACAGAAGCACCTGCGGTGAGAGCGTCGTCACTCGATCCAGCCGCGGTATCGAAGACGGCTGCAGCGCGAGCAGGCCCTTCACCCCGAGCCAGGCGACCAGGATGCCGAGTAGACCTCCGGCCACAGCGAGCACGACGCTCTCCGACAACACGTAGCGGGCCATCTGTCCTGGCGTCGCACCCAGCGCGCGTCGCACTGCGCCCTGGCTCATTCGCTGGCTGCCGCGGACGAGGAGCAGGTTGGTCACGTTCACGCACCCGATGAGGAGCACGAAGGCACTCACAATCAGGAGGGCCAGCAATGGCTGCTGAACCGGGCCGACGATGACCTCCCGCAGCGTTGGCACGTCGCCCGTGCCGGTAAAGAGGCGCGCGAAGTCTGGTGGATACCCAACCTCGGTCAGTGAAGGAACGAGGCTCTCAAGCTCCCGATCGGCCGCTTCGCGCGTCGTCCCTTCTCGCAGGCGCGCGACGACATAGAAGGAATGGCTCAGGGCCTGCGACGTCCGGTCGATGCGGGCCGAGACGTACACGTCTATGCCCGGGGCCGGATACTCGAGCGACGCCGGGGCCACGCCGATGATCTCCACCGGGAAGCCGTTCATCTCGAGTGTCGACCCGATCGCGGAGGGGTCGGAGCCGTATTGCTCCAACCAGAACGGTTCGGATATCAGCGCCAGAATCGGGCCCCCGGGCACGTCCTCTTCGGGCGTGAACAGGCGTCCCATCGTCGGTGACACACCGAGCGTCGACCAGAAGCCGGCGCTAACGGGCAAGAGCTGGATCTGCCGCGGCTCGCCCGACGCCATGACGGTCACGGAGGCGGGTTCGGCGAGGTGAGTCCCGAACGATGAATACGACCGGCTGCGTTCAGTGAGGAGCGTCAGGCCCATCGCGTTGAAGGGCCACGCGGTGCGAACCGTCCGGTCCCACGCCGGTCGGACGAGTTGCTCGGGCTCATCGAACGGAAGCGGGCGGAGCAGGACACCTGCGACGACGGAGTAGACCGCGGTCGTAGCACCGATCGACACGCCGAGCGTGAGCACCACGACCGCCGTGAAGCCAGGAGTCGCCGCGAGAGCCCGGACGGCGAGGCGGAGGTCGTTGAGGAGTGGCCGCATGCCGGTGAACCGAGGGGGCGCCGCGAGTGCACGCAAGGCGCGGCGGCAGGTATTGTTGCCCCTGAGTCAGTGGGTTGGGTCCCCAATGGCGAAGGGATAGCCGGGCGTGCCTCGACCGATGGTCGCCGTGGCGCGGCAGGACCACTCCCCGCCAGGACGATATGCGACTTAGCCGTGCGGTCTTACTTGTGAAGCGGGGGGGGCGTGTGGCATCGTGTCGGACGGCTTTCTGGAAAGAGGTCGCTGCTTCCCCCGCTACATGAGGAGTCCTCATGCGACGAACCTTATTCGCTCTGCTACCCCTGGCGCTCGTGGCCATCGGCATGACCGGCCCTGCCGAAGAGCCCACCTTCGAGGTGCGTGTGGTCAACATCGTGGCCGCGTGCACGCCCGGTGACAATCCGGCGGTACAGCCGCAGCTCATCCGGATGAATCGTATCGACAACATCAGCTGGCGTCTGGCTTCCGGTCAGGCCACTGCATACACGATCACGCCAAAGGACCCGCAGAACTGGCCATTCGCCCAGGCGAGCATATCAGGCACGCCCGGGGCCCCCGCCGCCTCCCCGAATCCGCGACCGGAAGCGCAGGATGGGGTCGTCTACTCGTACAACGTCACCATCAGCTGCCCGGATGGGTCGACTCAGTTGATCGATCCGGACATCGTGATCGGCGGAGCTCAGTAACAGAGCGACATCAGGAGGGCGTTCGTGCCTTCAGTTCGCCGTCTCGAGGGACTGCACTCGAGCTTCGATGCCGGAGGCTTCGTCCTCACGGCCAGACTGGTGCAGCATGGTCGCATACTCCAGAAGGGGCTCTCGGAGCCGGGCGTGATCCGGGCCGAGAGCCTCTTCGTTGATCTGGATCGCACGCCGATATCGCGGCTCTGCAAGCGAGTACCGTCCCTGGTCGCGGTAGACGTTGGCGAGTCCGAGCAATGTGGTCGCGATGCTCGGGTTGTCCGGGGTAAGCGTACGCTCTTTCATATTGAGTGCCTCACCGAATAGCGCCTCCGCTTCCTCTAGCCGCCCGAGCTTCCAGAAGACCTCGGCAATGTTGTTCTGGATGCCGGCAACCTGGGGGTGCTCGGGCTCGAGGGTCTGAAGCCAGATGCCTCGGACACGGACATACGCCGCCAGCGCTTCCTCGTACCTGCCTTGGTACCAGTACGCCACCCCGAGGTTGTTGAGTGTCGAGGCCAGGTCTGGATGGTCGAGGCCCAACTGGCGTTCACGGATGCTCGAGGCGCGGGCGAAGTACTGCTCGGCCCTGATGAATTCGCCCCGATACAGCGACAGGGCACCCAGATCCGAAACGATGGTGGCGATCTCCGGGTGATCTTCGCCCAGACGGGTTTCCTCGATCTCGAGTGCTTCAATCAGACTCTGCTCCGCCTCATCGAGGCGTCCCCGTACGAGTTGCACGCTCCCGAGCTCACCCAGAGCGTGACCGGCCTCGTGTGACGCGCTGTCTCCCGAGGCTCGTCGGATCGCAAGCGCTCTCAGGAGGCTCTCTTCCGCGGGTTCGAGATCGCCCCGTTGGCGCTGCGCGGCACCGAGCTCAGCCAGGGTTTGGGCGACGTCCGGGTCGTCTGGACCCAGGGCG
>JBDGVS010000207.1:0-5191 GCA_039585535.1 Gemmatimonadota bacterium
GGCATGGCGCTCGCGAGGGTAGCCAGGATCAGGAATGACAGGCGTGTTGCGGTACGAAGCATGGTGGCTCGGTCCGAATGTGATGATCGCGACAGATTTCAAAGGATCGCGAATCAGTTCGTGCCCGGCCACTCCTCACGGGTCAGCGCGTGAATCACGTGGTCCTCCCAACGGCCCGCGATTCGGAGGTAGCGCTCAGCTACGCCTTCACGCCGGAATCCGACTTTCTGGGCGATCCTGAGAGATGCCAGATTCCCGGGCATGATGTTCGCCTGCACGCGGTGAAGGCCAAGTCCGTTCGGAGCCTCCTCGAAGGCAGCCGCGAGGAGTGCGTGAACGCCCTCGGTCCCAACCCCTCGACCCATCTGACGAGCGGACACCTGCCAGGCAGCGTGGCCGTTCTCGAAGACTCCGCGCACGATGTCGTTCAGGGCGAACAAGCCGACGATCTCGCCGTCGAGGCTCGCGATCAATCGCAAATGCGTACCGGCCTCCGCGCCCCGGCGGGCCCGCTCCACCTCGCGCCGGAACCGCGCTGCCGGAGTGAGCGAGGCATCGACCTTGGGAACCCATGGGGCCCAGGCCTCGCCGCTGGCAAGAACCATCTCGACGAAGCCCGCCTCATCGGCCTCGACGGGCATCCGAAGCTCCATCCGGGCGGTGCGGCGGCGCACCGGGGGGATCGCGCTCAGCGCGCCCCCATGATGCGCTCGATCTCCTCCACGGATCGCGGGGCGCTCGCGGAGAGGTTCTCGTAGCCGTCTTCCGTGACCAGAATCACGTCTTCAATCATGATCGCGATGTCGAGTTCCGGGGCGTAGAGTTTCGGCTCCACGGTAAACACCATGCCCGGTTCGAGAGGGGTCGTGTAGTCCCGACCATCAGTCGCTTCGAGCCCTACATGGTGACCGATATCACGGACGCCGAGACCAGCGACCGCAGTGTATTGAGTGAGTCCACGCCCCTGAGTGAGGTAGTGCGTGGGCGACGGCATGAGTCCCCACACACGCTCTGCGCCCATCCGATCCACGTCCTCATTCGGCTCGAGTCCATGCTCCTGGTACACACGAGCGGCCGCCCGTATCACATCGAGGATCGAATTCCCGGGTCGCACCTGTTCGATGGCCGCCAGCTGGGCTTCCAGTACGATCTCGTACAACCGACGCTGCTCGGCGGTGAAGCGTCCCGAGACTGGGAACGTCCGGCAGATGTCAGAGCCGTACATCGCCCACTCTGCTGCGCCGTAATCGATGAAGACCAGGTCGCCGTCCTCCATGGTCCGATCGACCGAGTTGTAGTTCTCGGAGCGAATGGTGAAGAGGGAGACGGCATCTGACCCCGAAGCGACGATCGGTGGGAAGGCCGGTCTCGGCGACCCTCCGCGCTTCCACGTCCACTCCATGATGCCCGCGACTTCGAGGTCGTTCATTCCTGGCTCGATCCGCTCCATGGCCTCGACCAGCCCTTCGGCGCTGATCTGCGCAGCGCGACGCAGTGCATCGATCTCATACGAGTCCTTTACGACCCGCATCCGTTCGATCGCCGGGGTGGCATCCTCGAACGATCGTCCGCCCATGGCGGTCGAAAGTGATGCCTCGAGCTGTTGTCGTTGTGTCAACGGAGCGTCGAGGCCCGGAGGGGCATAAAGCGTCCCTGGCTCCCGTGCGAACCAGACGTCTGCCGCACCCGCAGTAAGCTCGCGCACCTGGGCCACGAACTCATCGAGCCGGTACGTCTCATCGATCTGAAGCGCACGCTCCGCTTCGGGGCCGGGCTCGAGTCGACGAATCAGCTGATTCCAGGCCGAGTCGATCAGCCGCGGATCCTGATGAGAGTACTGAGCGCCGGCGAACTCTCGGTGGTCCGGGAGGAAGAGGACGTCCGTCACGCCGCCCTGCCCATCAGGCTCCAGATAGAGGATCGCGTACGGAGACTCCACGCCAGTCAGGTAGAAGAAGTTCGGTTCCTGTCGTTTCTCGCCGCCATGACGAATCATGTACTCCGACGGCACGACCACCGGGCCCCCTAGTCGTTCGACGAGGCGCGCCCGCCGCGACGCATACACTTCGGGCGGAAAGGCGACATCAGACTGAGCCCCCGCGGGGGCGCTGGCCACTCCGGTCGCGAGGAGGAGGCCGGCCGTCATGAGTGAGCGGGAGGTCGTCGGTCGCAACATGTATTGGTCCGGGCGATGGCGTCGATGAAACGACGACGAATCTGCAGCGAGTGAGTGAGGGTGGCCAGCGCAGAAACGAGGAGGGCGACTCGCCCGAGTCGCCCTCCGTCGGTTTCCCTCGCTGAGCGGTTGCAGTCCTAGTTGAAGCTTCCGCAGGCCAGCTGGGCCGTCACCTCATCAGGGCTACTGCCCGCCCTGATGCGCACTCGGTAGTACCCCTGGTTGTTGCTGGCACCGGTGATTGCCATCGCCACGACGTTGTTCAGGGCACCAACACCGTTCACACCCACGCTCATCGCGGTCTGCCCGGATGGGCACGTGAGAAGCGACTCGTATGTCTGGCCCACGCCCGGTGCGCTCGTCCAGCTGGAGTTGATGTTCAGGATGGTAAAGTTGAGCGACCCGCCGATACCTGGTTCACCCTCTGGCCCCTGTTCACCAACGGGGCCTTGTTCACCCACGAGTCCTTGTAGACCCTGCTCGCCGTCCGGGCCCTGAGGTCCGATCGGACCCTCGGGACCCTGCGCACCTTCCGGACCCTGTGGTCCGATCGGACCCTCGGGACCCTCCTCACCTTCCGGGCCCTGAAGTCCGATCAAGCCCTGGGGACCCTGCGCACCCTCCGGGCCCTGTGCCCCTGGATCGCCACGGCAGTCCTCCACGTCGAAGACGCCGTCGTCGGTCCGGTCCTCACGCGGATCCGGAACGCCGTTGCCGTTCAAATCCCAGCACATCAGCCCCGGGGCGCCCTGCGGCCCCGCGTCACCGATGAGCCCTGCCTGATTCCACTGCAGGAACTGGTGACTCTCGCGGAGGCAGTCCTGCTCCAGCCCGTCCTGGCCCACGAGGTAGATCGTTCCGGTGCCAGGGATGAAACAGGCCGACAGAACCTCTTCGGCAACCTGCGCTTCCACTCGCTGGGCGGGAACCAGAACTCCTGCAAGGACCGTGGCCGCGGCAAAGATACAGTGGGCCAGGGTCCGTCCCGTAGCGTACTTCGAGGCCGAGTCTGTCATGATCAGGCCCTCAATTTCTGGGGAAATCAACGCCGAGTAGATCAGCGGCGTGTATGAGCGTAACGAGCACTACGCCGAGCTGAGGGCCATCAAGAAGCCCCAGCTCGGTCCCCTCCCCGTACTGCTCCCATGTCTCCTGTACGTCTTCGAATCGGCCCACCGCCTCGAAGCCCCGTCGAGCAAACAGCTCCACGGTCAGCGCGTCGATCCCCTCCCGAAGCCCTTGAGCAGCCACAGGATCCGAAAAAGAGCTGAGGAACAACTCACCGGTCACGTACTCCGTCACCGCCCCCAGCCGACCCTCGAGCGATGGCGTCGGCGGCAGAGTCACCCTCCCGACCCTGAGATCGAGCGTATCCGCGAAGAGGCCAGCCGCGGTGATGACCCTCGCGTCACCCGGCGCAAGCGCTCGGATATTCCCGACGCTATCGATGGTGGCGATCGTCGGGTCCGAGGACTCGAAGAAGACCCTCTGTCCGGGGGCAGTGCCCGAAAGAGTCACCACGAGCCTGTCCGAGGCCCCCTCCTGGACTCGAGATCGGGCTCCGGAGGCATCCAAACCTGTCAGAGCGAGATTCGCCAGCGGGCCGCGCCCCATCTGCAACAGACGACGCCTCTCGGCTTCGAACGAGGACCGAAGCTGAAAGCTCGATCGCCCCGCAAACTCGACGATCTCCCCAACGGGGCCCTCGTCGATCAGCTCAGCATCGATCCTGACGTTGCGGACCTCATCGTCCATCAGTTCCAGCTGAAAATCGAAGACCCACTCCGATTCACTCGGAGCAATCGCTAGCTCTGCGAGGGCGACGACGGAGTCGGTTTCGGTATCGATCAGACGGACACGTGCCCGATCGAGTCCCTCGACCACGGCAGCGGCTGGCTCGACGGCAAAGCTGGGAACCGCACGAACCGACACGACGCGAGGCTCTCCTACGCCTGTCGGTGCTTCGCCATCCACGCAGGCGGCGAAGCCAACAACGGCGGCCGCAACGGCGAGCCGCTCAAATCTGACATTCATGGGGAACTCCGGGGGGGCTGAAGGGCCGGACGCACTCGCCCGAGCCCTCCTTTTGACAAGGCCTGTGCCAATCAGTGCCATCGGGCCTATCGATGAAGCCTGGACCCCTCTAGCCAGAAGAGTGAAGGCATCCGCACGGTCCTTCGTGTGCCGTCCGTGCGGGCGGCGATGATGATTTTCCCAGTATGAGGAAAACAGGTAACGCTTTCGAATATTGAAGAACAAACTTCCGACCCTCACGGGGGTGCGCGCAAGGGAACCTCATCCGACCCGTTGACGCGACGGCCCTGGGCAAACGAGTGGCGCCCGGTCTCCGAAGGCCGTCTATTGATCGGGGTGTGCAACCTCGTGGCGTTCTTCCGTCTTAAAATGGAAGGCGGTCCCACACGGCAAGTTGGGATCCGGCCGCGACGCATCGGGTAGCACGGGAAGACCAGGAGGTGGTATGGCTACGAACGCGATACGAATCGCCCAGCACAGACGCGCTCTCTGGGTGGGCATCGGAATCTCAGCGGCGGCTCACGTCGGCGCATTGACCGTCCTCGCCGTTCCGGGCTTCGGCCCGACGGAAGATGGCGGTCGCGACGCCGCGACCGTGTACGAAGACACCTTCGAAGGCATGGAAGTGATCGAGCTGGCGGAGACCACTCCGGCCGTGCCTGCGTCCATTCGGCCGTCGGACACGGATGCCGCATCCGGAGCTCAGCCGACTCCCTCGGTGGAGACCACGAGCCGCCCCTCTCTGGAGGACCGACTCGCGGAGCTGGCCCCGGCGGCCGTGAGCGCGATGGCACCCGACATGGGTCGGCCCGTTGTGACGTTCCGTGACCTCGAACCGGTGTCGCAGACCGCAGTCATGATGGCCGCGGCCGCCTACGGTGGGGGTCTCCAGGACGGAGACGAGGACGAGGGCGGCGGGTGGAGCGCCTTCCTCGGTGGAATCAGCGCGGCGTTGAGCGGTGGCGGCCACTGCCCCACGCC
>JBDGVS010000208.1:0-5791 GCA_039585535.1 Gemmatimonadota bacterium
AGCCGAACTGTCCGACCCAGCCGGAGAAAAGAACTCTCACGGTGAACAACGGGGCGAGGGAGCGCGGGGTGGGTGAGTGCGGGGCGGGTGAGGAAGGAAGGGGGGGCGGTAGCATCAGGGCGGGCCTCAGGTCACGACCGAAGTCACGGAAATCGTCATCATCAATGCCTCGACCGCATCGTGCGTCGCAAGCACGGCTACGTCTGCTTCCCGGATCGAGCGCAACGTTGCCTTGAGTGCCTTTCGCTCTCGCCGGTCATAAATGGCGGACAGAGCGCCAGCGGTGTCGGCGAGCCCGATCAGGACGGTTGTGCGTGCGTCCGGCTCGTCGGTGCGGCCCAGTGCCGCGCGCACCCTGGCGATCAGCGCCTCCTCGGGCTCGGGGTTCACTGTCGGGTACACCTTCCGTCGGAACAGGAGGAGAATCTCCTTCTCGGTCTCTCGGACGATTCCCCGACGGCAAAGAGACAGGGCGACGTTCGCTCGCAGATCCTTGAGTCGTGCGAGGCGGAGAACTGTGTTCACGGGATCCCCTCGACGTCGGAGGCCCTCGAGGTCGGCCAGACCCGCATCGAGGATGGGGTCACCGATGGGAGACCGATCCACCACAGTGACGAGGCCTCGTCTTCCTGCGTCTCGGATCTCGATCTTGTTCGTACCGAGAAGCTCGGCCAGCACGCCGCCACCCAACGCCGGATCGAGCTCAGGCCCGAACGCGGTCGTGCCCTTCTGATCGTGGAGCGCCAGGAGCGCTGTCCTCCGAAGCTGTCAACGGAACCTGCCCTCCTGCTGCCGCTCATGTCCAACGTCGGTCACCTCATACGCGAAGCCGGGCGAAGGAATCTGCTCGGCGCCCTCGGTATTTTTGTGGGTGGTGGTTGGGTCGTGCTGCAGGTGATCGATCTCTTCATCGAGCGTGGCTTGCTCCCGGAATGGGTGTTCAACGGGGCTTTGCTCGCTCTCGTACTCGGACTTCCGGTTGTGCTCGCGACCGCCTACATCCAGGGTGGACAACGGCTGGCGCGGGAAGCGATCGAAGCCGGTGAGCCCCTTCCGATCTCCGACGGAGGCCTGGGCGACGTACTCACATGGAACCGTGCGCTTCTCGGAGGCGTGCTCGCCTTCGCTCTGCTCGGCGTGATCACCACAGGGTACATGGCGATGCGCGTCACTGGCATCGGCTCGCCGGGCACGCTCGCTGCGCAGGGCACGTTCGACGTCGGTGGTGGAGTCGTCCTCGCGGACTTCGAGAGCTCGGCTCCAGAGACGGCCCCTTCCGACCTGATTACGGAAGCGCTCCGGATCGACCTGGAATCTGCGGTTGCAGTGGATCCGGTCGCTCGGTCCCGGGTCGCCGCGGTGCAGCGCCTCATGGTACTGGATCCGGCCACTCCGCTCACCGAGGACGTGGCCCGAGAGGTGGCGATTCGGGTCGGCGTTCCCGGCGTGATCAGTGGGGAGATCGGGCAGGTGGGCTCCTCGTTCGTCATCACGGCGAGACTCGTCGAGGCAGAGTCGGGGGCCGTTCTGGCATCGTTCCGGCAGACCGCTCGAAACGAGGACGAGATCGTCGAGGCCGTGGACGGCCTCGCGCAGGAGTTGCGGACCAAGGTTGGAGAGTCGCTCCGATCGGTGGCGTCCTCGGAATCGCTCCACGCTGTGACCACGACGTCATTGGAGGCACTGCGGAAGTACACGTACGTGTCGAGTCGAATGTACCGAGGGGGGATCGAGCCGACCGTCGCACGGCAACTGCTGGAAGAGGCGGTCGCGCTTGACTCGACGTTCGCGACCGCCAACCTGAGTCTGGCCATTCAGATCAACAATTGGGGCGGCAGCGCCGGCCGGGCGTGGGAAGCCACAGCGCAGGCGTTTCGCCATCGCGAACGACTCACCGACCGGGAGCGCTACCAGGTCGAGGCGTACTTCCACAATAAGTCGGGGAATACGCAGCAGGCCATTCAGGCGTACCGGCGCATCATGGAAGTCGATCCCCGCAATACCGCGGCGCCCAACAACCTGGCCGATATCAGCATGTACGCGGGAGACTACGAGGTCGCCGTGGAACTCCTTCGGGGCGCTCCGAACCGCGACAGCAACGTGTGGACATGGAATCTGATGGCGTCTCTGTCGGGCCTGGGTCGACTAGAAGAGGCCGCGGCCGTGCTCGACAGCTATGCGCTCGAGGTGCCGGACGACGAGGTGGTCAACTTCTCGAAACCGATGCTCTACCTGGTATCAGGAGAGCTGGAACAGGCTCGGTCGCTTCTCGACGACGCGCCGCCGCCTCCACCAGGCATGAGAGCCTGGGCGACACTCATTGATGCCAACATCGACGCGCTGTCCGGCACGGTAGCGTCCGCACGCGAGAAGCTGAACGGAGGCGTGGCGTACTCACGGAGGGCAGGGAGCATCGGCGAAGAGATATGGCTCACGTACGTGGCCGCGCTCGTCGCCGCCTGGATCGAGCAGGATCCAGGCAGGGGGGCGCGAGAGATGGATGCCATGTTCGACGAGATCGGAGTTTCTTCCTTCAGCGCCCGTGATCAGGGGTTTCCGTGGCAGGCACTGATGCACGCGTTCGCAGGAGACCAGGGCCGTGTCGACGCGCTCGTTGCGCGCTTCCGGTCGGAGATCGACGGGAACACCGACCCGGAAGGGCGAGCGATGGTGGGGGTCGCAGAAGCGCTGGTAGGCGTTTCTGCCTCGGAGCCGGCGTCGTTCGAACGGCTGGACGAGGCGTTGGACGACATGCGCTGCGCGCGCTGTGCGAATCTGCTCCGTGGTTACGGGGCTGAGATGGCTGGACAGTCCCAACGAGCCGTCGATGCCTACGAGCTGTATCTGAGTGACCGCTTCTTCGACGCGGCTGAGCCTCTCACACAGATTTTTGCCACCAACGTGCACGAGCGACTCGGGCCTCTCTATGAGGAGGTCGGGGATCCGGAGGGCGCCCTCCTCCATTACGAACGGTTCGCCAACCTGTGGGAGAACGCCGATCCTGAACTCCAGCCGCGTGTCGAGCACGCCCGAACCCGTGCAGCGGCTCTCAGGTAGTGTAGCTTTGAACTGAACGACCTCGGGTCGGGTCCGTCCTGTCGGTCGGCCCGGAGCCCTGGCTCTGCTCTTCCGCCCCCTCTGCGGCTGTCTCGGCTTCGGAGGGGATCGTACATCCACCATGGACCGCGAAAGCCGTGCACGATTCCTTCGTAACCGGATTGGTATCTGTGGCCGTCCTGGGCGGGTTGGCCCAGTGGCTCGGTTGGCGATTGCGGCTGCCCGCGATCCTTCTCCTGATCATATTCGGGATCGCGGCCGGCCCGGAAGGACTCGGTCTGGTGCTGACCGACGAGATGTTCGGGGATCTACTGCTCCCGTTCGTCGCAGTCTCCGTTGCGATCCTGCTCTTCGAGGGTGCCCTGACGCTCCATCTGCCGGAACTCGGCAGTTCGCTCGGGATCGTGGCGAAGCTCGTGACCATCGGGACCGCTGCGACGTGGATCCTGGCGGGCGTCGGAGCCCACTACGTGCTCGACCTTTCGTGGCCGCTCGCGATCCTCGTCGGTGCGATTCTGACCGTCACGGGCCCTACGGTCGTGATCCCGTTGCTGCGCCAGATACGACCCACCGGACCCGGGGGCGTCATTCTGAAGTGGGAAGCGATCCTGATCGACCCGATCGGGGCTGTTCTGGCCGTGCTGGTCTTCGAGGGTCTTATCAGTGGAGGCTCGGTCCCCGCGTTCTCCGGGGTCGTCACTACCCTCGTGTCCGGAACCCTGTTCGGGTCCCTGACCGCGTGGGCGCTGATCGTGTGTTTGGCCCGTTACTGGATTCCGGATCACCTGCACAGTGCCGCTGCGTTGGCGTTCGCTTTGCTCGGCTACGCGTTGGCCAACGTCTTCCAGCACGAGGCCGGGTTGCTCGCGGTGACCGTCATGGGGGTGATCCTGGCCAACCAGCGTCGGGTCGACATCAGCCACATCACTGAATTCAAGGAGAATCTTCAGGTCCTCCTGATCTCGACTCTCTTCATCCTCCTGTCGGCCAGGGTGCGTTGGGTCGACGTGC
This sequence comes from Gemmatimonadota bacterium, assembly GCA_039585535.1. Lineage (GTDB taxonomy): Bacteria > Gemmatimonadota > Gemmatimonadetes > Longimicrobiales > Gaopeijiaceae > UBA2589. Next base: position 4,069 of record JBDGVS010000208.1, read on the forward strand.
GCGAGCTGGCCGCACCCGAGTTCCTCTTCCTCGGTCTCCTCGTGCTCCTGGTGCGGCCCCTCTCTGTTGCCTTGTGCACGATCGGGTCGGGAATCGCCCGACGAGATCGAATCCTGCTGTCGACAATGGCCCCCCGGGGTGTGGTGGCCGCGGCGGTGACTGCCGTGTTCGCGTTGCGACTCGAGCAGGAGGGCTTTGCCGGAGCCGAACGTCTCGTCCCGATCGTCTTCTTCGTGATCGCCGGCTCGGTGGCGATCTACGGCCTAATCGGACGACCGCTCGCGATCCGTCTCGGTCTCGCACAGAAGAACCCGGGCGGCATCGTGTTGGTCGGTGCTCATGCGGTGGGGCGGGCGATTGCGGAACAGCTCCAGCGGCTGGATGTGCCGATCCTCCTCGTGGATACCAACATCCGACGGATCCGGCAGGCGCGCATGGAGGGCTACCGGGCCTATCACGGTAGCGTGCTGAGCGACGAAGCGGACGTGGCGCTCGAGTTGCCCGGGATCGGTAAGCTTTTCGCGATGACGTCCAATGACGATGTGAATGCCTTCTCAGCGATGCACTTCGTCCATTTGTTCGGCCGGGAGAATCTCTATCAGGTTGCGCCCTCCAAGAAGTCGGCGGATGGTGCCGCGGAGCTGGGCACCGAGCTTCGTGCGCGAATTCTGTTCGCCGACGAGCTGACGCTAGAGGAGATGCATGAGCGCATGGTTCAGGGGATGGAGTTCCGTTCAACCCCGCTCACGGAACAGTTCGGCCTCGATGCCTGGCGGGCGCAGTATGGTCCGGAGGCAGTCCCCCTTCTGGCCGTGTCCGGTGACGGGTCCGTCTCGGTGGGGACCGTAGACAGTCCGCTCGACCCCAAGGCCGGTGACACCCTGCTCGCGCTCGTGCAGGGTGCGGCCCCGGCTGCACCCGAGCCTTCGGACTGAGCAGAAGTTGCGATTCCGTTGACCCCTCCGGTGGGCTCCACTAGCGTCTCCCGTCCTCGGGGCGGCGCGTGTCGCTTCGTCACATCAGATCTGCGCGCACCATGCTGAAGATCGGAATCGTCGGTCTCCCGAACGTGGGGAAGTCATCCCTGTTCAATGCCCTGACTGCCCAGGGCGCGCCGTCCGAGAACTATCCGTTCTGCACCGTCGAGCCAAATGTCGGCATGGTCGAAGTTCCCGACCCCCGGCTCGACCGGATCCACGAGCTGACGCAGTCGAAGACGATCGTGCCCAACGTAATTCAGTTCGTGGATATCGCCGGGCTCGTGAAGGGCGCCTCCGAAGGGGAGGGTCTGGGCAACAAGTTTCTCGGCAACATCCGGGAAGTCGACGCGATTGCGCACGTCCTGCGGTGCTTTGAAGATCCCGATGTGACGCACGTGCTCGGGGGTGTCGACCCGGTACGCGACCGCGAGATCGTGGATACCGAACTCGCGCTCGCCGACCTCGAGACGGTAGAGCGCCGGCTCGATCGTGTAACGAAGAAGGCACGGTCCGGGGAAAAAGAGGCGATCGAAGAGAAGAAGGTTCTGGATCGCTGCTTCGAGGCACTTACCGAAGGACGACCCATCCGCTCCGTTCAGCTGAGCCCGGAAGACGCCCTCATCCTCAAGGGCTTTCAACTGCTTACGTCGAAGCCCGTGCTGTATGTCGTCAACGTCTCCGAGGACGATCTTCCGGAGTGCGACAACGAATGGACAGAGCAGCTGCGTGCGGCGATTACCTCG
>JBDGVS010000209.1:0-5147 GCA_039585535.1 Gemmatimonadota bacterium
ACGGGCCTTGCTCTCCGAGGCTCCGTTCGATGCCCAGGATTTCGTCCGTCGGGATCGCCAGAACCCCGTCTAACTCTTCGTCCAGCAACTGGATCTCGCTTCCGGACCAGGTCCGTACCTCACCCGTCCAAATCGATCCGTCCGCTTGGGTGACTCGTATGCGGTCACCTGTGGATGGAGTGAATTGGGCCTCAGCCGTCATCGGCACGAGAGCCAGCCCGATTGTGATGGCGAGGAGGAAGGACGACAATCTGTAGCGCATCTGAGGGGACTCTCGGGGAGGGAGTTGAGGAACTGGTCCACGAGCGAGATCCAGCTGCTGGACGACGAATTCGACGGGGTTCTGGCGATCCCGACGGACGAAATCCTGGGCATCGAACGGAGCCTCGGAGAGCAAGGCTCGTTCGGAAAGACGTTGTTTGCGACGATCGGGATCGGCGCAGGGGTCGGCTTCTTTTTGGTCGGCCCCTTCCTGCCGGTCTGTGAGCAGCCGTCCTACGGCCCTTGTAGTCCTGGTTCTCGTGGCACCGCAATGGCGCAAGGCATGGTCTTAGGAGGTTTGATCGCGATCCCCGTGGGCGTGATTTTGGGTGCGTCGCGAAAGACCGAGCGGTGGGCTCCGGTGAGCACGCCAGGGACAGACGACACATTCTCGTTCGTTGCGGGGATGGACGGCTCTGTCGGAGGCCGCATCACGTTCCCGGTGGGAGGTGGCTCATGACGGTTCGTACCTCGCAGGGTACGCGTCTCGCTTGCGGCGCTCTTTCGGCCATGCTCTGGCTGATGGGCGGTGCAGCTGTCGTGAATGCCCAGACACCCTCGCCCGCCGGGTCTCTCGCCCCGGGCTCGGAGGTCAAAGCGGAGATTCGGGTACGGGAGGGAACCGAGACGGTGCGTGGCCTTGTCGTGTCGGCAACGCCCGAGGGTCTCGGCTTGAGGTCCTTCTCCAACGACACCGTGTGGGTTGAAGCCAGTTCGCTTGCTCGGCTCGAGGTGAAGCGCGGCAGAACGGCTGGAGCTGGCGCCAGTAGGGGGTGGAAGATCGGCGCGGTTACCCTCGGACTTCCCCTGGGTCTGCTCGTCGCTGGGGAGGCAGACTCCCCCGGCGTTGGCTTCCTCTACGGAGCCGTGGCCGGGGGGTTGGCGGGTAGCCTGGTTGGAGCCTTGGTCGGAGCAGCGATCGGAGCCGATTCGTGGCAGAGGGTCTGGTGAGGCGTTATCGGGGCGTGGGACGGGGTTGGACCTGGACTGAGCGCTTTTCGACGCCTGACGGTGCCTACTCGACCACCACGGTGCCCGACATCGCCGCGCCGTGAATCGTGCAGCTGTAGCTGAACGACCCAGCACTCGGGAAGTCCCGGACGAATGTGCCGGACGCCTGGGTGGCCGAGTTCGCCCCCGACGAGAAGGTCACGTTGTGCGCGACCGCGCCATTCCACGTCCAGGTCACCATTCCTCCTGCCGCGACTCGGGCCGAACTCGGGTCGAAGAAGTTGTCTTCGACCGAGACGCTGGCCGCGGCCGGCGCGGGTGTCGTCGCGGTAGCGAAGAAGGTCAACGGCGAGCCTGTTGCTCCTGCGACGGAGGCCTCGATCGACTGGCCGCCGGCGGTAGCTCCCAGCGTCCACGTCGTCGACGCGTCGCCGTTGGCACCTGTGGTAGACGTCGTGGGGGCTACCGAGCCCCCACCCGTCGCGATGCTCCAGGCCACAGTCTGCCCCGATAGTGGGGCTCCGTCACGAGTCACACGCACGACGATTGGGTCAGCCAGCGTCTCACCGGGCTCCGCTGCCTGGGCGTCACCGCTCTGCTTGGCAACGACGGGGTCGGAGTCCGCCGGTGCCGTACCGCCGTCGTCCCCACATGCTCCGATGGCCAGAGTCAGGGCGAGGGCAAACGGACCTGCTCGGTAGAGAAGGGACATGATGATTCTCCAGTAAATAGTTGGTGTATGAAGCTTCTACGCCTTGATGACTGCCCGGGTTACCGGAGGCCCTCACGCTGACGATGGGGGGTCAGACCCGTTCGTCCAACTCCGCCCACAAGTCGAAGGCTTGCTCGATTTCGACCGGAATCTCCTTCGCACGCTGGGTCACAGTCTTGATCTCTTCCTGATCCCGCTGAAAGAACGCGGGGTCGGACAGGCTCACCTGCAACTCGTGGAGCTCATGCTCCAGAGCCTCGATCCGACCGGGGAGTTCGGTCCACTGCTCCCGCTCCCGATACGAAAGCTTCTTGGGCCTGGAGGGGGGTGGAGCGGCGGGCAGCTGCGACGTACGTGATCCGGAACGGGCGGCGGTGGCTTCCGGAGCCGCCGCGGCCTGCCGGCGCAGCACGCGTTGCCAGTCGGAGTAGCCCCCGACGTATTCCTTGAATCTCCCGGATCCCTCATGCACGAGTGTGCTGGTGCACAGATTGTCGAGGAAGGTCCGATCGTGACTGACGACCAGAACGGTCCCCTGATACTCGACGAGTCGCGCCTCCAGTAGCTCCAGCGTGTCGGTATCCAGATCGTTCGTCGGCTCGTCGAGCACGAGAACGTTTGCCGGACGGGTGAAGAGACGTGCGAGCAGGAGCCGGTTTCGCTCTCCCCCGGAAAGACTGGAAACGGGCTGACGCGCGCGCTCCTCCGAAAAGAGGAAGTCTCCGAGATACGCGTAGATGTGGCGGCGCTGATCGCCGACCATGACGAACGCGTTGCCATCCGAGACAGAGTCGGCAACCGTCGAGGCAGGGTCGAGCTGTTCCCGGAGTTGATCGAAGTAGGCGACCTCCAGGTGCGCTCCGTGCTTCACGCTCCCCTCGTCCGGGGCGAGTGTGCCGAGGAGCAGGTTCAGAAGGGTCGTCTTCCCGCAGCCGTTCGGGCCGATGATGCCGACCTTGTCCCCCCGAACGATTATCGTGTTCAGGTCGCGTACGATGGGACTTCCCGATCCGTCGCTCTCGTACCCGAACGTCACCCCGACGGCTTCGAACACCTTAGCCGCTGTCCGACTGCCTTCGGTTACGTTGAGGCGAACCTGCCCAACGCGCTCGCGGCGTGCGGCACGTTCCCCGCGCAGCTGCTGGAGGGCCCGAACACGGCCCTCGTTTCGTGTCCGGCGCGCTTTGATGCCGCGTCGGATCCATTCCTCTTCTTTCGCGAGCTTCCGGTCGAGGTGCTCCCACTCCTTCTCCTCGCTCGCGAGCGCATCCTCCCGGCGTTCGAGATACGTTGCGTAGTCGCACGCCCACGAGGTCAGCTTACCTCGGTCGAGCTCGAGGATTCTCGTGGCGACGCGCTGCAGGAAAGTTCGGTCGTGCGTCACGAACAGAATGCTTCCCTGGAATCGAAGCATCGTCGACTCAAGCTGCGCGATATGATCGAGGTCGAGGTGATTGGTAGGCTCGTCGAGGAGGAGGACATCGGGCTCCGAGACGAGGGCCCGACCGAGCAGGGCTCGGCGCTTCTGTCCTCCCGATAGCGTGCTGAAGAGCTGATCCGGATCGAGATGGAGCAGGGAGCAAAGTCGAGCCGCGTGGTGCTCCTCCGTTGTCGTGTGATCTCCGCCCGATGCGATGACCGCGAGCGCGGTCCCTTCCAGCTGCTCGGGCAGCTCCTGACCGACTCGCGATACGCGAAGTCCCGATTCGAAGGCGATCTCGCCCCCGTCGGCCCGTATCTCCCCGGCGATGACCTTCAGCAGGGTGGACTTGCCTTCGCCGTTGCGCCCCAGGAGCCCGACACGCTCTCCGCGCTCCAGCTGGAAGGCGGCATCGTCGAGCAGGGGAGGGCCGCCGAACGCGATTCGCAGTTGGCGGCAGCTGATTAGTGCCATGGAGGAGTCAGTTCTGCCCCGACCAGCTCCAGCGACCGATCCTCCAGACGACTTCAACGATCGACTCTAGCCCCCACTCCCAATCCCCACCCGCATCCGGGAATCTCCGATACTGCACGTGCGTCTCCGTCTGCAGAGTAAACGGGCCGGCCATCCAGTCGAGGTTCCCGACGAATGCCCACACCTCGCGCTCGACTTCGGGAGAGAACGTCGGGTAGCGCGGCGTCCCGGGTGGGAGCACCGGCCACGGGTCGTCGAAGGTGCGAATCCCCTGGCGCCGCCACTTCAGTCCGAGCTCCGCCGTGCCTGGCCCGGGCCAGGAGTTCCTCGATGACTCGGCTGCCGGCGAAGCGAAGCCCCAGGGGATCGTGACGAAACCACCGGCTTCGAAGTGATCGGGTCGCAGTCGGCCCAACGGCTGCCCATCGTCGAGGAAAGAGTCCTCTGGGCGGCGGTTGATGAGGGCCAGCCCCGAGAGGGCAGTCGTGTACACCCGCCACGTTCGGTCGGGGCCGAGAGGGCCGCGAGCCTGCACGGTGTAGCCATACCGGTGGGGGTAGGGTTCCGTAGTCGGAGCGCGGTCCTTATAGATGTCATCGACCAGTAGCTGCGTTTCGAGCAGTACGCTGCTCGATGGGCGCCACATCGCGTCCAGCCCCATCGTGGTGTTTCGAGCGTTGTCTCGATCCTGCTGACCCGGGAAGTAGAACGGGGTGAAGGGAGAGGCCCGGGCTGCGTCTGGCCCACCCGTCTCGGACGACAGACTGGTTTCCCAGACGGCCAACTCAAGCTCTTCCATTGGTCGCCACCTCAAGCGGTGCATCGCCCAGTAGCGTGCGACGGTCTCGGCGGTACTACTCGATACACCATCAGAGAGCGGGGCAGCCCGATACTCGAATCGCAGCACTTGCGGTCCGATCCCGAAGGCGAGTTCCGGCCGGGATCCCGTCAGCGGACCCACAAGGAGCCCCGTGACGCCGGGGACTCCCCAGTTCCGTTCAACCTCACCCCACTGAATCCAGCCCCAACTCCATGCGACCCGAGCCAGAGCCAACGGGATTCTCGCCCGACCGTCCTGGACCCGCTGCGGTTCGAACTGGAATGCCGCGGGCCCGAACTCTGCACCGATCCGAACGCGGGCCGTCGGGGTGATCGTGCTATCGCTCGCCGGGAGTAGGAGTTCAGGGACCGCAGATGTCGCCCCGAGGGCGCCCAGGTCCGGGGCCACCGAAATGGCCCACTCCGTCGAGTCGACCGGGCGGCCGAGCACTGCCTGCAACCATTCCAGTCGCTCGATATCTCCGTCGCTCTCTACGCCTCTCGCCTCTG
>JBDGVS010000210.1:0-5124 GCA_039585535.1 Gemmatimonadota bacterium
CCGCGGGGCGGAAGTCGATTTCCTCGACCATGCGCGAGATGTCGGCCTGCTCGAGCACGGTGACCACCCGTCCATCGGGCTTGGCTCGTAGCACGGAGACCGGGGGCTCCTCTACGCGGGAGTACGTGTCCACGAAGAAGTCTCCGGACGGGGACCAGGTGATGGTGTGGTCTGCGTCCTCCGGCGTGAGCATGGTGAGTTCGGATCCGTCCAGGTTCACTCGGTAGAGGTGCCGGTAGTAGACGTTCCGACCCTCCTCACGACCGCGACCGTCGAAGTAGATGTGGCCGCGCTCCTCGTCGACGTGGTGTACCAGGCTCGCTACCCAGGGCCCCGAGGTGATCTGGCGCTTCGTTTCACCGTCCGGACCCAGCAGGTACAGGTGAGCCCACCCGTCGCGCTGTGACCACCAGAGCACGTCGCCGCTGTCCATGACGTACCACGACGCGGGCGTGAGGCGGCTTCCATGAGAGAACTCGAAGTACGTCTTTGCGCTCTCGTGAGCGAGGACGCGGGCGGCCCCTGAGTTGACGTCGACCTCTGTGAGGTACGCGTCCTTGAAGGCCCGCGTCATCGAGGTGACGTAGAGTTTGGTGCCGTCGTCGCTCCATGCCGAGTCCGGGACCGATCCTGCGTAACTCGACTGCAGCGGTCGGTCGGGGAACTCCACCTCCACGTTCGACAGCGCCATCGGCATCACGGCGCCGTCGCGATCACCGTCGTCCGCCGTCGGCACGTCGAGGGTGATCAGGTGCATGGCCGGGTAGGGGATGATCGAGTCGCCGGGCAGTGCGTAGGGTGCCGAGTAGTGAACGGGTCGCTGCGGCGTCATCGACAGATAGTGATGGTGCTCGACGTTGCGCTCGTCCTGTCGGGCCACGACGAGTCGTCGGGAATCGGGGGACCAGCTGACACCAGGGCGGCGAGGGTTCCCGCTCTTCACCTGATTCGGGCGCGGGTAGGTCAGTCCGTACGAGTTGAATTCCTCACCGTCCGTGGTGATTCGAGTGGAATCTCCTCCACCCGCCGGGCGCACGTAGAGGTCGTAGTCGACTACGAACGCTTCCCAGAGGCCGTCGGGCGACTCCACGTAGGGTGTCGTGCTCGCGAGCGTGTCGCCGACCGAGCAGGCGTACTGGACGATGTCGCACACGAAGCGCTGCTTCCGGGCTTGGAACTCGATCGACTCGAGTTCGTCCACGAACTCGAATTCATCGAAGGGGAGCTTCGTCCCGACATACGCCGTGTCGTCGGCCATCGACATGGCTGCGGCCAACCGATGATGGTCGAAGAGCTGCCTGCGCGTCGCGGTGCTCGGATCCACGAGAATGAATTCGTGCCCCTGGCCGAGACGGTTCCGATACCAGAAGCTCTGGCCGTCTTCCATCCACTCCGGACGGACCTGATCCCCGGACACCAGTGTTTCCGCCTGCCACGACAGGAAGCGCTCTGCCCGGTTGTAGTCCGCTGCTGTGGGGTCCGCGTCCTGAGCGCTGAGTACAGGCGCGACAGTCAGAATCGCGCAAAAGGCGGCTACGGCGAGAGGTAGTTCGCGGCGTGGCATCGAAGATCTCCTTCGTTTTCGGTTCGGCGATCGGCAATCTATGGCCGGTGACCTCTGCCGGGCAGAGGGCCGACCAAGCTCGACTCGAGGGCCGGATTCTGACTCGCCTTATCGCCGTCCATGTTCATAGCCTCGACGTGTGGCCCGTGAACTGAAACGGGCCCGCCGGGCGCTACCCCGGCGAGCCACGATTCACTTCAGTGCAGCGACGATCCTCCCCGGGTCAGCGCCCCGGCGAGTGTGACAGGCGCGCGATGCGCCCCTGATCGTGCCGCTCGATGTGATATGCGGCGTCATTCATCGCCTGCGAGAGGCGCTGGAACTCCTCTCGGTAAGAAGCTCTCGCGGCGCCACGGGCGTCCCGGTTCGCGCCTTGATCAGCTGCGGCACTCTCGGCTGACACGCGGAGCATCACGACTTGGTTCGGAGTGCCGATGCCGCCATTCCACGCCGTGAGAACGAAGTCGTCGATACCTGCTTCGCGGTCGAGCGCGGAGCGTTCCCGGAGGGCGGCTCGGAAGTCCCCTGCCTTGTCCCAGTCGAGGTAGTAGATCGTGACTCGGTTGTAGGGGAGCTCCTGAATGTCGGCGACGCTGAAGCCGTCAGGCACGACGCTCATGGCCGGGGCAGCGTTGTAGAGCTGGACCAGGCGAGTTCCCCACGACTGCGCGAAGAGCTCGGCTTGCCGTTCGTTGAAGTCCTGAGAGCCCTGATTGCGGGCTGCCTGCACGTCCACGAGCGACTGCAATCCGTTCGGCAGGGGCGTGATTCGATACCAAACCTTGGCGTTCTCTCTGTAGAGCCCCCAGCCCGGTGCGTCGGTGCCCTGATACTTCGCCACCAGAATCTCGAAGTACTCTTCCATCATATCAGGCTGTACGTCCGTATACGTCTCGTACGAGACCGTCCGGGCCTGCTCGAAGAACGGTGCGACCTCCTGCGAGGTGGCCACGGTAGGGGTGGACACGACCAGGGCGGCGAGCGTGCTCCATCTGAGCAACTTCATCACGACTGCCTCCTCTTTGGGGGTAACAACTGAGTCGCGAATTTGCTGTGCGGGGTAAGTTGGCACAACTACGGGAAGCGGCAGGGCGCGAGCGAAGGTGTCCCTCTCGGCGAAGATCCCTCTTCGTGGCACGCCTGACGGCGCGTATGTAGTTTGCCCGTTCCTCAGAGCGGAGATGGTCGATGTCGCACACACGGCTGATACCGATGGTCGTCATGTCCCTCGGAGCCGTGGCATGTGCGGCCGGCGAGGGCGACCGGATCGACGACGCCGCGATGGCGGATGCCTCCAGAGAAGACTGGGTGGCATACGGACGAACCTCGACGGAGCAGCGCTTCAGTCCGCTGACCCAGGTCAATGCCGAGACCGTCGCCGACCTGAAGCCGGACTGGTTCCTCGAATTGCCCGACGACAACGGACTGGTCTCGACTCCTCTCGTAGTGGGTGGCGTTCTCTACTTCATCGGCAGTATGAACCGGGTCCGCGCCGTCGATGCAACGTCGGGGGAGGTCCTGTGGACGTACGACCCCCACGTCGAGGACTATGCGGACCGTATGCGCGTCGGGTGGGATCACAACCGCGGGATCGCCTATTGGAACGACAAGGTCTACGTGGCCACGTGGGACGGCCGGCTCAACGCAGTGGATGCGGCGACGGGTGAGGAGGTTTGGAGCGCGACGACGATCGACCCCTCGTTGCCGATGTACATCACCGGTGCGCCCAAGGTCTTCAAGGGGAAGGTGTTGATCGGAAACGGAGGCACGGAGCATGGCCCCTCTCGGGGCTACGTGACCGCCTACGACGCCGAGACGGGTGAGGAGGCGTGGCGCTTCTGGATCGTGCCCGGCGATCCTGCGGATGGGTTCGAGACCGACGCCATGGAGATGGCCGCCGAGAGCTGGACCGGGGAGTGGTGGGAGCACGGTGGGGGCGGTAACGCCTGGCACGGCTTCACCTACGACGCCGAACTCGATCAGCTCTACATCGGGACCGGGAACGGTTCGCCCTGGAATGCAAAGATCCGGAGCCCGGCGGGGGGCGACAACTTGTTCCTCTGCTCCGTGGTGGCTCTCGATCCAGACACGGGTGAGTACATCTGGCACTACCAGACCACGCCGGGCGAGACCTGGGACTACAACTCGAACATGGACATGGTGCTGGCCGATCTCGAGATCGAGGGCGAGATGCGGAAGGTCATGCTCCACGCTCCGAAGAACGGATTCTTCTATGTGATCGACCGGGCGAGCGGTGAGGTGATTTCCGCCGAGCCGTTCACGCCGGTCACGTGGGCCAGCCACATCGACCTCGAGACCCAGCGTCCTGTGGTGAATCCTGAAGCGCGCTTTCCGGATGGGCGTGCCCTGGTCGCCCCCTCCCCGCTGGGAGGGCATGGATGGCATGCGATGTCGTTCAACCCGGAGACCGGACTGGCGTACTACCCGGCCATCCATGCGACGTACGTCTACTCGGACCCTCCAGGTGATCTATCGACCTGGCGGTCTACGCCGTGGGTCGGTGGGACGGGCGTGGCCGGCGGCTTCGGGCCCTCCACGCGAGAGGACAACGTCTACAGCACGCTTCAGGCGTGGGACCCGGTACGCCAGGAGCTTGCCTGGGAAGTCCCCCTTCCTGGGATCTACAGCCCGGGCACAGTGACCACCGCCGGGAACCTCGTCTTCCAGGGGCGACTGGATGGGACGTTCGCGGCGTACCGTGCGGACACCGGAGAGGAGTTGTGGACGCACGACATGGGGCTGGGCATCTCGGCGCCCCCGATCAGCTACGCCGTCGACGGCAAGCAGTACGTCGCGCTGCTCGTAGGGTGGGGCACGGTGATGGCGGCGATCGGTGGCGAGTTCTCGGCGAACTATGGGTGGGCGTACGGAGAGCACAAACGGATGCTCGTCGCATTTTCACTCGATGGCACGGCGACGCTACCCGAACAGCCGGGACCGTCCGTGCCCCTCGCTCGGGAGGAAGAGTTCGAGGTCGATGCCGAACTCGCGGCGCGCGGTCAGGAACTCTACGCGATGTGCAGTTGGTGCCACGGTGGAGGTGCGGTGGCGGCGGGCATGACCCCCGACCTGCGTGCGTCCCGGATCGTAGCGGACCTCGAGCGATTCGCCGGGGTGGTTCGGGACGGCGAGCGAGCGGAAGACGGGATGCCGATGTATTCCGACATCTCGTACGATGAGCTCACGGCGCTGCAGCACTACATCCGCCAGCGAGCGGAGCAGGCGCTGGCCGCGGAGGGCGGCGGCCAGCAGTAGGGTTACATCATCTTCCGAATACGGGCGAAGCCGTCTTTCACCTCGTCCGCGAGCGAACCCATGGCTGCTCCGACTTCGCCGGAAGCCTCTTTGGCCTCGGCGCTGACGACCTTCATTCGCCCGCGGAGCGCGTCCATCTTCTTCTCCAGCTCTTCCCACTCCTCACGAGCTTCGAGCTTTGCGAGACCGAGGGTGACCTTGAGTTCATCTCGCTCTGCCTCGAGCCGCTTCATCATTTCGTCGAGCTTTTCTCGATGGTCGTTCATGATGTCTCCTTACAGTGA
>JBDGVS010000211.1:0-5109 GCA_039585535.1 Gemmatimonadota bacterium
ATGATCGAACGTGACTCAGGCCACGTGATCAACATCGGCTCGATCGCAGGGCGCTGGGTCTACCCCAAGGGCGCGGTCTACAACGCGACCAAGTTCGCCGTGAAGGCGCTCAGCGAGGCGATGAACATCGACCTGCTCGGGACGAAGATCAGAGTGTCGAGCGTCGATCCAGGACTGGCCGAGACGGAGTTCAGCGAAGTGCGATTCGATGGCGACGCCGATCGGGCGAAGTCGGTCTACTCCGACACGATCCCGCTCCAGGCCGACGACATCGCCGACGCCTGCGTCTACGTGGCGAATGCGCCACCGCACGTCGACATCTTCAATCTGGTGATGATGCCAACGGTTCAGCGCTACCCGGGATACATGGACCGGACCAGCGATTGACCCCAGCGACCGCCGCGGGCACACCGCCCAAGGCACCAACCGGTGGTCGGGGCATCGAGCCCTACATCGTCGTCTTCACTCTCTGGCTGCTCGTATTCTCGTCGGCCAGTCAGACGATGATTCTGTCGCCGATTCTTCCGATGATCGGCGATCAGCTGAACATCGCCGACTCCGTCCTGGGGACCCTCGTCTCGGTCTACTCGATCATGGTCGGAGCCTTCGCGATCCTCGCGGGCCCGGTCTCGGACAAGATCGGGCGACGGCGGATCCTCATCCTGGGGACCGCAGCGATGACGGTCGCACTGACGCTTCACGGCTTCGTGACCGGCTACGTGTCGTTCATCATCGTACGCATCTTCGCCGGAAGCGCCGGAGGTATCCTCAGCGGGGCCGCAGTCTCCTACATCGGGGACTACTTCCCGTATGAACAACGAGGATGGGCGACAGGCTGGGTCATGAGCGGCGCTGCCTTCGGGCAGATCTTCGGCATTCCGCTCGGCATTCTCATGGCGAGCCGCTGGGGCTTCCGCTCTCCCTTCTTCCTGTTCGCCGCGACGATGGCCGCGACCGTCCTCCTTCTCGCGCTTCGCGTACCGCAACCGGACGTACGCCGATCGGCACACCGGCTCTCTGTCGGAAAAGCTGCTTCGGACTACATCGCGATGCTCCGACGCCCCGAGATCGCGTGGGCTGCCATGGCCTTCTTCATGATGTTTCTCGGAGTCTCGATCTTCGTGATCTATCTGCCGACGTGGCTCGAAAGAGACCTCGGCCTCACCGGCGACCAGATCGCAGTGATGTTCCTGATCGGAGGCATCGCGAACGTGCTCACCGGGCCGCAGGTCGGAAAGCTGTCGGACAGGATCGGCCGTAAGGGAATCATCCTCATCGGGTGTGTCGGGCTCTCGATGCTGATGCTCTCCACGGTACACATCGTGACCAGTGCCCGGTCGGCGTACGTCTTCTTCTTTTTCTTCATGATTCTTGTCGCGATGCGCATCAGCCCCTTCTCGGCACTGCTCACCGCCCTTGTCTCGGACGAACGACGCGGATCGCTCATGAGCCTCACTGTCGCGTTGGGGCAGGTCGGCTTCGCGCTCGGCGGAGCAGTGGCCGGACCTCTCTTTGCGAACATCGGGTACGCCTCGAACACGATCCTCAGTGCCATCGCGGTCCTCGCCATGGGACTGATCGTGTGGTTCTTTGTCCCAGAGCCGACCGCGTCGCGGTCCTGACCTCGCCGCCCACCACCCTCGCCACGTGAGCTCCGAAGCCCCCCGCACGATCCGTGTCCTGTACGTCGAAGACGCCTTCGACCAGGCGCTCCTCGCCAAGGCGTTCTTCAACGCTCTGCCCGGCTACACCGTCGTCCATTCCCAGGATGGGGACCACGCGATCCGGCTCGTCGAAAACGAGACTTGGGATCTTCTCGTGACCGATCTCAACCTGCCGGGCACAGACGGCTTCGCGGTCATCCGAGCCATGCGAAAGCAGCACCCCACGGTCCCGATCCTGGTGACCACCGGCTACACCCAGGCCCAGTACGAAGAACAGGCGCTCCGTGCCGGAGCCGACCAGGTGATGATCAAGCCGCTCACCCAGAACGACTTCCTGCAGAGAGTCCAGGCGATGGCCGAGCGCGCCGAGGCGCCCAAGGCCGAGGCTGAAGCAAGAAACGAGGTCGTGTTGGCGATCGAGGGACAGCTCGGGGACGCGGAGATGGGCTGCGGAGGTTCACTCATGCGCGCCGCGGAAGGCGGCGCCCAGGTGGTGATCATCCCGGTCCTCGGCCCCGCGGACGAAGACACACAGCCCGAGCTGAAGGCCGCGTCCATCGCATCGAGCATTCTCGGTGTCGAGTTCCGTGCCGACCGGACTCTATTCGGCAACGTAGACGCCCAACGGGATCTGCTCGAGCGTACGATCAACGAACTCCGTCCGACCGCCGTTTACTTGCCGGCGCCGGATGATCGGGACACGGACCGTCGACGCGCCTGCGAACTCGGACTGGCCGCGGCTTCGGAGATCGAACAGGTCATGGGTTACGAGACCGCGACCACCGGACTGGAGTTCACCCCGTCCCACTTCTCCGACGTTCGCTCACAGATGGTCATGAAGATGGAGGCACTCGCAGCGTACCAGTCGGTCGGGGCTCCGAGAGTGGACCTGAGGCCCCGCATGGCTCAGGCGTACGCACGCTACTGGGGTCGCTTCCGCGACTTCTCCGAGGTCGAAGCTTTCGAAGAGGTCAACCGCGCGTCATGAAGCGAGTCACGCTGCACGCACTGACCCTGCTCTTCTGGGGCGTGGCGCTCCCTCTGAGCGCACAGGAACCGGCGCCGATCGAAGCGGGCGTTGCACCCCCGCCGGGCGAATACGCACCGGGCGTCGACGTGGTGCACTACGAGGTAGAGGTCGGGCTCGGATACGGAGTCCTCTGGTTCGAGGGCATCACCGAGATCCGGGTCGCCGTAACGGAAGCTGGGCCCACCCTGCCGCTGGATTTCAGCGGGCTGGGCATCAACGAAGTCTCCGTCGACGGACGAGAGAGCGACTTCGATCATACCGACGGCGTTCTCAGGGTGAGCCTCGGCGCTTTCGCGGCGGGAGATACCGCGACGGTCCGAATCCACTACGAGGGCGTTCCGGACGATGGCCTCATCATCCGTGAGAACGTGCACGGAGAACCGTCGGCGTTCGTCGACAACTGGCCCAACCGGACTCGCTTCTGGCTACCCAGCGTCGATCACCCGGCAGACAAGGCAACCGTTCGCTACACGATCCACGCCCCCGCCGAGTGGAAGGCGATCGCCAACGGTCACCTCGCGAGTGAACCCACACCCTCCCCCATGGACGCGATCGGTCCCGAGGGAGAGCGTCTGACGTGGATCTGGGAGGTCGGGGTCCCGATCTCTCCCTACAACATGGTTATCGGCGCGGCGGACCTCGAGATCCGCACCGTCGGTCTCGCCGCGTGTGGTCAGGCGCCGGCTTCCCGAAGAGATGACGGGTGCGTCGAGGTGACCTACTGGGTCTACCCGCAGGACGTAGACAAGGCAGAGCCGTCGTTCCGGCGCGCAGCGGAGATGGTCGACCACTTCACCGAGGTCGTCGGCCCCTTCCCCTTCGAGAAGCTCGCCAACGTTCAGTCGGCGACCCGTTTCGGCGGCATGGAAAACGCGTCCGCGATCTTCTATTCGGAGCGCGGCATCGCGAGCGGCCGCAACATGGAGGGCACCGTCTCACACGAGATCGCCCACCAGTGGTTCGGCGACGCCGTTACGGAAGCGAGCTGGCATCACCTCTGGCTCTCGGAGGGTTTTGCGACCTACTTCGGCGCTCAGTTCTTCGAGGCGGCGGACGGGATCGATGACTTTCGTCGACGGATGGAGCAGAGTCGACTGCGCGTGGTCGGATCGGAGGATGTGAACCGTCCGATCTACGATCCAGAGGAGCGGGACCTCTTCGGACTTCTCAACGACAACAACTATCCGAAGGGTGGATGGGTGCTGCACATGCTTCGGGGCATGGTCGGAGACGACGACTTTTTCAAAGGGATCCGGACGTACTACGCCCGCCACCTTCATTCATCAGTCCTGACCGAGGACTTCCAGGCGGTCATGGAGGAGGTCTCCGGTCAGCAGCTCGATTGGTTCTTCCAGCAATGGATCTACGAACCGGGCTACCCGACCTTCGAGCACTCACTGACGTGGACGGGAGACACCGCAGAGCTGACGGTGCGTCAGCTGCAATCGGCCTCCTGGCCCGCATTCCGCGTCCCGATGGAGGTCGAGTTCGCGGTTGGCGCCGAGACGATCCGTCGACAGATCGAGGTCGAGGGCCGCGAAACAATGGTGCGTATCGAAGGCCTCGAGGCCGAACCCGACGCGGTAGTACTGGACCCCGATGGCTGGGTCCTGAAAGGAGGTCGTTAGGCTTGTCCGCTTGCGGACCGTACGCGGCCACGGCGACTTTTCCGCCCCTTCGTCGGCCGGTCTTCACGCCCGCCCGACGATTCCAATCCGATATTCCTGGCGATTGCCGTGCATCTAGAGTTTGAGCGGGACATCGTCGAGATCCAGGATCAGATCGATAAGCTCCTGGATCTCGCCGACCGGCGAGGGATCGACGTCACTGATGAGGTTACCATCCTCCGCAGGAAGCTGGAGGAGTTGAAGAAGCAGACGTACGCGACGCTCAAGCCGATGGAACAGGTTCAGGTCGCGCGTCATCCGCAGCGACCGTACACCCTCGACTACGTCGAGCGGATCGTCACCGAGTGGGTCGAACTCCACGGAGATCGAAACTTCCGGGACGACGAGGCCATCGTTGGCGGGTGGGGGCGACTCGGCGGGCGCACGGTCATGATCGTCGGCCAGCAGAAGGGTCGCGACATGAAGCAAAATCTTCGTCGCAACTTCGGCATGCCCCACCCCGAGGGATACCGGAAGGCCCTTCGCTTGATGAAGCAGGCCGAGAAGTTCAACCGCCCGGTCGTCACGATCATCGACACGCCCGGAGCGTATCCGGGGCTGGGTTCGGAGGAGCGGGGCATCGGCGAAGCGATCGCCTTCAATCTTCGTGAGATGTCTCGGCTCAAGGTTCCGATCGTTTCGGTCGTCATCGGCGAGGGAATGTCCGGTGGAGCACTCGGCATCGGAGTCACGGATCGCATCCTGATGCTCGAACACTCCATCTATTCGGTGATTTCTCCCGAGGGAT
>JBDGVS010000212.1:0-5098 GCA_039585535.1 Gemmatimonadota bacterium
AAAAGGTGAAGACAGTATCGAGATGCATGTGCGCGCGGTCCTTCGTCATCTGACAGGCGATCACCCGCTCCGCCGCTCCACTCGCGAAAAGACTGATCGCGAGTTGCTCGACCATCACCGGTGTCGTCCGCTCACTGCACCCCACGAGCACGGCACCGTTGCCGATCGGCATCACATCGCCGCCCTCGAGTGAAGAGTGGCCGAAGTCGTCCAGGTCGAAGCCACCGAAGCGTCCTTCTGGTGGGTACCAGAAGTCGAAGTGCGCGCCGGTAAAATCCGGGTGGTATCGATAGATCGCTCCGACGTTGACCACCTCGAGCTGGCGAATCTTCGAGTACATCGGATTCAGCGATACGCCGCCGTAGATCCAGCACGACGAATCGCGCGTGAACATCGAGTTGGGAAGCGGCGGCAAAACGAAGTCCGTATCCGCGTACATCTGACCCGTGAGCGAGCGCGACAGGTCCACGTCGGGGATCTCGCCCTTCGCGAGCCCACCGATGAGGTGCCGAGCGAGAAGGCGCGGCGCCATCTCCGTGAGATAGGCTCGCAGCTCATCCGCGAGCGCCGCGCCCACCGTGAGTTCGTGGACGACCGAATCCAGTACATCCTCACGGGCCTCCGCGGAGTACTCGAGGGTCTCGGCCAGAAGCTCTTCCAATAGCACCACCTCGACGCCGCGATCTCGCAGCAGGCTCACGAACTCGTCGTGCTGCTCACCTGCCTTCCGAACCCACAGCACATCGTCGAAGAGGAGCTGGCTTGCGTTCGACGGTGTCAGCCGCTGAAGCGAGAGCCCCGGTCGGTGCACCAGCACCTTTCGCAGCCGTCCGACCTCCGACCCGACATGGAGGTGGCTCACGGCCTCTGCATGCGCTCCAGCGCCATGCGCACCGCCTCATAGGCGTTCACGACTCCACCGGTGACAGAGAGCCTGCCAAAAGGGACCATCTCCGGTGGGCCTCCAGCGGCACCCGGCTGGGCCACCATGCGCTCCCCGTACTTCACCGACGACTCCATCAGGATGCTACGGACGTCCGCTGCATCGAGGTCCGGGAAGTACGCCATGAGCATCGCGGCGACACCCGTGACGACCGGGGCGGCCATGCTGGTTCCGTCCTCTCGCTTGAACTCGTCGTCCGGCACGGTCGAGAGGATATCCACCCCGGGGGCGAATGCGTCGACCGTCGTCTGTCCGTAGTTCGAGAAGGTGGCGGCCAGGCTGTCCACCTGCCAGCTCGCCGCGCCTACCTCGATCCATAGCGCAGCCTGTACGCCGTCGTCGGTGATCGCGCTCGGGAAATTCGAATCCTCGTCGATGTCTTCTCCGTCGTTCCCGGCGGCGTGAACCATGAGCACACCATGTTCATCGGCGTACCGGATCGCATCATCGACCAGCGACTTCCGCGGCGAATACGACTTACCGAAGCTCATGTTGATGACGTGCGCGCCGTTGTCGACGGCATATCGAATCGCATTCGCGACGTCCTTGTCTCGCTCGTCGCCGTTCGGGACAGCGCGGATCGTCATGAGTTGAACCCCATTGGCGACGCCGTCGATCCCCACGCCATTCCCTCGCACCGCGCCGATGATGCCCGCAACGTGGGTTCCATGAGAGGCATCCGGCCCCATCACATCCCCATTGCCGTACCCCTGCTCGGTACCATTCGTCAGATCGTCGCCGACGATGTCACGGGGAGCGAAGTCCGGATTCAGGCCATACTCCTGAAGTCCTTCGTACGCCTCGCGCGCGTCCGCCATGTCTTCGGGGAAGATTCCTGCGTCGGCCAGCTGCAGGTAGAGATTCTTGGCCTGGAGTACGTCCTGCCGGAGTGAGCTCACTCCCTGCACGCCCTCGCGGGTAGGTGGGTCGCCCGCGCCGGCGGCGGTGAGAAGTGGCAGTGCGAATGCGTACGCACCCTCGATCTGGTCGAGCACCTCGAGCGTCTGTGCGACCTCGGCACGTTCCGTCTCGTAGTCCTCACCGATCTGCTCACAGCTCATTCCGGCCGGAACGTCTGCTCCATCCTGACACGCGAGGAGGAGTCGTGTGACCTCGAGCTGCTCGTGCTCCACATTGCGACCGTCGGCGCCCCCCAGGAAGTTCCAGCCGAAGACGTCATCGATGTAGCCGTTGCCATCGTCGTCGACCCCATTTCCCGCGGTCTCGCCGGGGTTGCGCCAGAGGTTCTCACGCAGGTCCACGTGCGCGGTGTCGACGCCCCCATCGATGACCGCGACGATGACCTGTCGAGCGGGCGACCGGCCGGCCAGCAACTCGTCATAGACCCGGGTCGCGCTGACACCGGGGACGCGGTCACCGTCCAGATCGAGCAGCTGCCAGGCGTCCGGCGCACTCGTGAGCGGGGCTACCGCCTCCGGTATCGCGGCAGCACCGTTCGTCGTCGGCTCGACCGTCGCGGAAGCAGCTGGATCGGCCGCGGTGGTCCGAGTGTCGGCGGCAGCAGACGGAGCGGAGGGCTGCGGGGTCGGAGCGGGCGTAGGGCTGGACGCACAAGCGGCCAGCACGAACGCGATCGGAAGGACTCCAGCGCGTCGAATCATGGAAGAATTCCAGAGCAGGGCGAACGAGGAACGAAAAAAGTACACGCGAGGGGCCGAGAGTGCCCCTCCGGGCCATCGCGATCCGATTACCCCCTCCCTACGTTGCCCGCATCTGCATAGGGCGCTCGAGTACAGATACGGTCCGACTCCTGGAGGTTTCCTTGTTTCGATCCTGCCCCACCACCCGACGCCATCCGGAATCGGAGTCGACCATTCGACTGACTCTTTCGCTCGCGCTCGTGTGCGTGGTGGCAACGGCTGCCTGTGGCGATGGCGGCCAGGCGGCACGCTCCGCGGTGGGTTCCGGCGATGAGCGTGCCCTGCCTGTCGAACTGGAGGCCCGCGTCGCGGCTCGGCTCGATCGGCTAGATGCGATCACCACGATCTACGCCAAGCACCTCCCGAGCGGGCGAGAGCTCGCCATCCGAGCCGACCGGCCGATGAACACGCTGAGCGTGATCAAGATCCCGGTGATGGTGCAGGCGTTTCGCGACGACCGCTCCGGGCGGCTCGATCTCGACGCCCGCTACACGGTCGGCCCCGAACACATGCGTCGCGGCAGTGGTCTCCTTCAAACCTTTGCTCCCGGACTGACCCCGACGCTTCGCGGCCTGGTCACTCAGATGATCATCACGTCCGACAACACGGCGACGGACATGGTGATCGAGGCCGTCGGCCTCGACCGTGTAAACACGCTCCTCTCCGAAGAGGGCTATACCGATACCCGTTTGAAGATGCGTACCGGGGATCTCTTTCGAGAGGTGTGGATACGCACGGACCCCGCCAACGCGTCGATGTCGGACCGCGAGGTCTTCGAGCGTGGCTTCCCCTCCGACGATCAGGCGAGCGAGCGCTCCTTCGCGCTGGAGGGAGATTCGACCGTCTGGTTGGGGCGAACGACGGCTCGTGAGATGGGAAGGCTTCTCGAGCAGCTCCTCGACGCCGAGCTGACGGATGCCGACGCGGCCGCAGAGATGGTGGACATCCTGCGCGATCAGCTCTACTCCAGCCGGCTCCCGCAACGAGTGAGTGGGCAGGGCGTAGCCGTCGCACACAAGACCGGAGACTGGCCACCCATTGCGGGCAATGATGTCGGCATTCTCTTCTACGACGGGGGCCCGACGATCGTCTCGGTGTTCACGAATCAGAACACGGGCGACTTCTTCGAGCTCGAGGCCACGCTCGGCCGGATTGCCGAGGATATCGTAGAGCGTTGGCGTTAGCCGCTCAGCTCAACTGGCCCACGAGATCGTCCGTGAAGTAGGTGAGAGTGGCCTCGGAGAGGACTCGTTTCGCCTCATCACCGTCGGAATCGACGAAGTCGTCGAAGAGGCCACGCGCGATCCCGACGAAGGCGTCGAGCACCGCCGGGTCGAAGTGAGAGCCCCTGCCCTCCTCGAGGATGGCCATCGTCCTGTCGAATGGAATCGGCTCCTTATAGGGCCGCCGTGATGTCAACGCATCGAAGACGTCCACAACCGCGAAGATCCGAGCTACGAGCGGGATCGCTTCACCCACTACACCGTGCGGATAGCCGCTCCCATCGAACTTCTCGTGATGCGCGCCGACGACCTGCTGGGCGTCCCTGAGCCACGTCGCCCTCTGGGTGATGTCCATGCCATGGTCGACGTGCGTCTTCATCACGGTGTACTCGGCGTCGTCCAGCTTGCCCGGCTTCAACAGCACGTCGTCTCGAATTCCGATCTTCCCCACATCGTGCAGAAGTGCGCCTTTGATGAGCGTCCGCATCGACTCGTCATCGAGCCCGAGCTCTTGCGCGAGCCTCAGGGAGTAGACACTCACCCGGAAGTTATGCTCGTCCGTGTCGGAGTCTCGCTTCGCGATCGCGCCGCCGAGGGCCTGCATCGTCTCGAGGTTCGAGTCGAGGAGGCTCGATGTGAGTAGCCCGAGCCGCCGAATCATCGCGAAGATCACCGGATAGATGGCAAGAACCGTCGCGAGCACGATCAGGATCACGTAGGCGACAGCACGCAGCTGATCCGCACGCAGCCGCGCCACGGTCACGGGAGAGACCGCAAAGACCCCCTCGATGACCGCGACCGGTCGCTCTCCCTGATCCAGCATGGGGAGCGATACGGCGAGGTAGGGGTCACCCTCGACGTCCGCATAGGCGACCTGGAAGTCGCCGGTCTCCTCCAGCTCGCGCACACGGCCGCGCACACGGTCGATCGCCGCCACCGTATCGACGATTGCGTCGATATCGGCGAAGCGGCGATCCGTGTCCTCCGCCAGCAGCGTCCCGTCCAGGGCCAGTACCCGGACATACACGAAGTGTCCGCCCTCCAGCTCCAGGCGAGCGTCGCCGCGGATGGCATCCAGGTCCGTCTGAAGCATACCCGGCTCGAAGGCACCGCCTTCGAGTTCGTCGAGCACCGAGCGGTTGAAGTTCCGCACCGAGACCTCGGCCAGCCGCCCGAGATTCTCTTCGAGTCGGTTGCGGCTCACGAAGTGCGTAAGGGCGCCGAACACCAGCGTGATCACCGCCGTGGCCACACCGACACGTAGCAGGACA
>JBDGVS010000213.1:0-5048 GCA_039585535.1 Gemmatimonadota bacterium
CAAGGTCCGCGTCTACAACTGGTACCGGTACACGGACGAGAACGTACCGGAGCCGATGACGTGGCAGTGGAACCCGGACGTCACGGTCCGCACCAACGGCATCATGGAGAAGTGCTCGTTCTGCATGCAG
This sequence comes from Gemmatimonadota bacterium, assembly GCA_039585535.1. Taxonomy (GTDB): domain Bacteria; phylum Gemmatimonadota; class Gemmatimonadetes; order Longimicrobiales; family Gaopeijiaceae; genus UBA2589. Next base: position 131 of record JBDGVS010000213.1, read on the forward strand.
CGCATCCGCGATGCCGAGAACCGGGCGGCTCTCGAAGAAGGCCGCGAAGTCCGTGACGGCGAGATCGTGCCGGCGTGTCAGCAGAGCTGCCCGGCCGAGGCGATCGTCTTCGGAAACCTGCGCGATTCGGAGTCCCGGGTCGCTCAGCTGGTAGAGAACGAGCGCACGTATCGCGTGCTCGACGAGCTCATCAATACCCAGCCAGCCGTGAACTACTTGAAGAAGGTCACCTTCCACGAAGTCACGGAGGGGCACTGATCATGGCAGTCGGATCGAGAGAGCGCGGAGCTCTGACGCATCCTGACGTAACCCGTCTCGATGACGTCAACCGCGACGTACTCAAGATGCTCACCGTCCCCGGAAAGGGATGGTGGGCCCTCTTCATCATGTGTCTCGGCGGCGTCGGGATGTTCCTCGGGGCCTGGTTCTACCAGATCTACGCGGGCATCGGCGTTTCCGGCCTCATGTCGCCGGTCGGCTGGGGCGTGTACATCACGACGTTCGTTTTCTGGGACGGTATCGCACACTCGGGAACGCTGATCTCGGCGATCCTCTTCCTCTTCCGGGCGCCGTGGCGGCAATCGATCTACCGCACTGCCGAAGCGATGACCGTCTTCGCGGTCATGACAGCGGGGCTCTTCCCGCTGATCCACGTCGGACGGGTCTGGCACGCCTACTGGCTGATCCCGTATCCGAACTCGCGCTTCCTGTGGCCGAACTTCAAGTCGCCCCTCGTCTGGGACGTCTTCGCGGTCACGACGTACTTCACGGTCTCGGCGGTCTTCTTCTACCTCGGCTGTATTCCCGATGTAGCAGCAGCCCGTGATCGCGCGACCGGCCTCCGCCGGAAGCTGTACACCATCATCTCGATGGGCTGGCAGGGGACCGACCGCCAGTGGCACCACTTCGGGAAGGCCTACATTTTCCTCGCCGCGCTGGCGACGCCGCTGGTACTCTCGGTGCACTCGGTCGTTTCGTGGGACTTCGCGATGTCGATCGTGCCCGGCTGGCACGCCACGATCTTCGCACCGTATTTCGTGGCCGGCGCCATCTACTCCGGCGTCGCGATGGTGATCACGCTCACCGTTCCGCTCCGGAAGATCTTCGGGCTGGAAGCGTACCTGACGACGAAGCACTTCGACGCGATGGCGAAGCTCTGCCTGCTCACGTCGATGATCGTCTTCTACGCCTACCTCTCCGAGTTCTTCCTCGCCTGGTATTCGGGTGAGGAGCCCGAGCGGGGAATGTTCTGGAACCGCCTCTTCGGCACCTACTGGTGGGCCACCTGGACGATGCTCGTCTGCAACGGCTTCGTTCCGATGATGCTCTGGTTCAAGCGGGTCCGTTACTCGATCCCGGCGCTCTTCGTCATCTCGATCTTCGTGAACATCGGGATGTGGTTCGAGCGGTACGTGATCGTGGTCACTTCACTTCACCATGAGTACGAGCCGTTCGCCTGGGGCATCTACAGGCCCTCGGTGACCGAAATGATGATCATGGTCGGAAGCTTCTTCTGGTTCGGCTTCTGGTTCCTGCTCTTCACCAGGCTCCTTCCGCCGATCGCGATTCAGGAGCTCAAAGAGGTGCTGCCACCGCCGATGCGTAAGAACAAATCGCCCGATGCTGCGGAGGCCCACTGATGAGCACGCAGGGAATCCTCGCCTCGTACGAGTATCTCGATTCGACAGTCGATGCGATCGAGAATCTCAAGAAGTCAGGCTTCAAAGAGATCAAGGCGTACGCGCCGTACCCCGAACATCACATCGAGCACGCGCTCGGATACGGGCAGAGCCCCGTTCGGGTGTTCACTCTGGTAGGAGCGCTCACCGGGACGGCCGCTGGTTTTGGATTCACCAGCTGGACGTCTGTCGACTGGCCGCTCGTTGTCGGTGGTAAGCCGATCATCTCGATCCCGGCCTTCGTTCCGATCGCCTTCGAGATGACGGTGCTCTTCGGGGCACTTTCGACCGTGATCGGACTCTTCATCCTAAGCCGTATCCCGAACTTCAAACCGGCGGTCGTCTACGATCCCGAGTTCACGGCGGGCCGATACGGTGTCTACGTCGAGGCGGAGGGCAGTCGCCTCGAGGAAGCTCGAAAGATCATGAACGCAGAGGAGCCGATTGAGCTCCGTGAGGGTGCCGCCGATGCGTAATCCGATGGGGCACCGCTGGATGCGGCCGCTTGTTACGGCGCTCGCCATGACGACCCTCGCGGGTTGTAAGCCGCTCGATGACGGCATGGTGGCCATCTTCGGCCGTTCGATGCGCGATCAGCGCTCGTTCGACCCGTATGAGAACACCCGCCCGGCTCCGGAGAACTCGGTTGCATTTGCGGCGGGTAACTGGCCGTCGGCGGATGGCGAGGTGAATCTCGGACAGCCGGAGGGCGTGAACATTCCGCCCTTCACTCAGTTCGATCTCGGTGTGCCCGGCGTCGGTGGGCCATTGATTCAGGGGATGACCAACCCAACGGACCCGACCTCCGCAGCGTCACTCGAGCGGGGCGAGGAGATCTACAATCGCTTCTGCATCGTTTGTCACGGCGCCGACGGTGTGGGCGCGAATGCCAACATCGCCGATAAGCATCCGCTGCTGCCGGTCTACAACGTCTCGGGTGCGCAGGTCGCGAGCTATTCGGATCAGTACATCTATGCGATGGTCCGCGTCGGCCGAGGGCTGATGCCCGAGTACGGCAGCCGGATCACTCACTTCGACCGCTGGCACGTGGTCAACTACGTGCGTCAGCTCCAGCAACAGGCGGGGAACTGACATGCATCACCACATTCCCTCCGAGATCTCGGCGCGGTACCTCCCCCGCGACAAGACGATGAGCACCGCTGCTGCGGCGCTCTTCATCGTCGGACTGCTCTCCTTCGTGATTCGACTCACGCAGGACTCGCAGTCCGCGTGGATCAGCTACATCACCAACTGGATGTTCTTCTCGAGCATCGCGATGGGTAGCGTCATGTTCGCCGTCGCGACGTGGATCGTGAAGGCAAAGTGGAACTGGTCGCTACGCCGAGTCAGTCAGGCCGGTGCGGCATACCTTCCGTTCGCCTTCGTCCTGATGCTGCCCATGCTCTTCCTCGGGGAGTCGTACTTCCCGTGGATCGAGATGATGGCGACCGACCCGGTCGTCCAGAAGAAGGCTGCATACCTGAACATGCCTTTCCTGATCACGCGCAACGTGATCGGGCTCGCCATGCTCTTCGGGATCGGCTGCTACTTCGTGTATCTCGCCGTTCGGCCGGACATGGGTCTGACCGAGGGCGCTGAGGAGGACGACGAGCAGCGTCGCACCTGGCGTGGGAAGCTCACGCAGGGCTGGATGGGCCAGGAGCAGGAAGAGGTCAGCAGCTACCAGCGCATGACCACCATGGGCCCCGTGATCGTCGTTATCTATGCGTTCGTGATGACGATCGTCGCGTACGATTGGGCCATGTCGTTAGAGCCGCACTGGTTCAGCACCATGTTCGGTCCGTGGTACTTCATGGGTGCGTTCTGGGGCGGTGTTGCTGCGACGGGTCTCTGGGGCATCTACCTGCGTGGTAAGCACAAAGACATCGCGCACCATATCGGGCTCCAGCAGCGTCACGACCTCGGTAAGCTGACCTTCGCCTTCACCGTGTTCTGGGGATACCTCTTCTTCTCCCAGTACATCGTGATCTGGTACGGTAAGCTTCCCTGGGAGCAGGCGTGGATCATTCGCCGTTCCGGCATGACGTGGGGCGGCTACTCGACGCTCACCATCCTCCTCTGCTTCGTCATTCCTTTCGTCGGACTCATCGGCCGCAAGCCGAAGATGAAGCCCCGGATCTATGGCACATTCGCCTCGGTGATCATGGTAGGGCTCTGGCTCGAGCGTTACGGGATGGTGGCTCCGTCGCTTCACCACGAGGGCGACCCGATCTTCACGATCTGGCAGCCGCTGATCGGGCTCATGTTTGCCGGGGTCTATCTCGGGTCCGTTCGCTGGTTCCTGTCGACGTTTCCCGTCATTCAGATCTGGCAGCCCATGGTCGATCCTGAGACGCTCGAGGCCGAGCTTCCGGTACCGACGGCGGTCGCCGGCGACTAGACGCCCAGTGCCCTCGGGGTTTTGGGGGTATCAGGGGTAGAAAGGTGAAACATCTCGCTCTCGCGAGCGTACCTTAGGGCGAGGCCCTTCCGCACGAAGGCGGGGGGGCCTCCCGCATTCCGTCCAAGATCACAGCCGGCATGACCACTTCACCACAATCCCGCGCCCGTGCGCGAGCGTTGCCCCTGCTGATGGTACTCGGCGGCGTTGCGTTGGGAGCGTGTGGTGACGACCCGTTTCAGGTCATTGCGAGGGTCGAGTTCGACCCGAGTCTGGGCATCGTGCTCGACTCCATGGAGATGCTCGAGGGGGGCGTCTACATCGAGGACGACACGGTCGGAATGGGCGAAACCATCGTGCCGACGTCCGAGGTGAGCGTGTCGTACGTCGGATACATTTCGGACGGGAGTTCTTTTGGAGACGGAGAGTTTGGATTCCGTCTGGGCGAGGGCGAGGCCATTCCCGGCTTCGAGATCGGGATCCTCGGCATGAACCAGGGTGGCATCCGGAGGATCATCATTCCTCCAGAGCTCGGATACGGTGACGAGGAGAGGACCGGGATCCCTGCGGGATCCGTGTTGATTTTCGATGTGACCGCACTGGATGTCTTTGCGACCGACGACCCGGCGTAGGAGTCGTTGGTGGTGTCTTTGAATCACGACTACAACAGGAACAGGACCATGAACGATATGTCGGTACGAAAGATCGGGCGTGTACGCGCCATGGCTGCTATGACTGTGGCTTTCGGAGCGGTCGGGCTCGCCGGTTGTGGCGACGACCCGGTGGATGTGACCGCCACCTACGAGGTCATCGAGGAGACGACCTTCGCGGCCAGCCT
>JBDGVS010000214.1:0-5044 GCA_039585535.1 Gemmatimonadota bacterium
GGGGGGGCTCCCGGCAAGCTAAAGGCCCTCACCTTTCCGTGCCACGGCTTTGTAGTTGCCGTCCGGTCGCTTCCGTTGCTACTTGAGCCAGACCCGCACCCGGAGATGGTTTCCATGGCTCGTCTCGGCATCCTCTTCTTCGCCTTCGCCCTCGCGGCTCCCGTCACGGCTCAGGAAGGCCAGACCGAAGAGATTCTGGCGTTCGACGTCTCGATCGAAATCGAAGCCGGCGGGGGTATGCTCGTCACCGAGTCGATCCGGATCCGGGCGATGGGGAATCAAATCAAGCGAGGCATCTACCGGGACTTCCCCACCGGTTTCCCTCGAGCAGCACGACTCGGGCGTATCGAAGCGCCGTTCGTGGTTCGGTCGGTCACCCGGGACGGCGAACCGGAGCCATTCGCGCTCGAAGCCATCGGGGGTGACTTCGGGCGTGACGGGATGCGTGTTCGAATCGGCCGTGGGAATGTCTTCCTGGAGCCCGGCCTCTATACGTACGTGATCGTCTACGAGACCGATCGCTGGCTTCACTTTGGCGACGAGAGCGACCAGCTCTACTGGAACGTGACCGGCAACGGGTGGGGATTCCCCATTCGCTCGTCGACTGCGCGTATTCGCATTCCCGAGCTGGCGAGCGAGCCGACGCTCGAAACGTGGACGGGAAGCGAAGGGTCCACCTCCACCACCGCTCGAGCCTCATGGGACGGGGCGACTCGGACCGCAGAATTCGTGAACGAAGTCCCGCTGCTGCCGAACCAGGGGATGACGGTCAGGCTGACCTTCCCGTCGGGGGAGGTCACGCCACCGAGCGAGGCTCAGCGGGACGCCTGGTTCCGCCTGGATTGGGGCGGTTGGCTCGACGCCGGCTACGTCGTCCTCTTCGTCATCGCCGTCTATCTGCTGATGTGGCGAACCGTCGGAATGGATCCAGCGCCCGGCCCGACGACGCTCCGCCGAGAGCCTCCGGAAGGGTACTCTCCCGCGGCCCTCGGCTTTATCCAACGGCGTGGCTACGAAAAACGGCAGCTGTCCGCGGCATTGGTGAGCATGGCGCTGAAGGGCGCGATTCGGATCGATGAACAGAATGGCGAGTGGACGATCCACGACCTTGGCGATCCGTCCGTGGAGCTGAGTCCGGAAGAGACGAAGCTCTACGAGGGCCTTCTCATGGGGCGCGCGAAGATGCCGCTCTCGCAGAGCCATCACGCCAAGCTCGCGACCGCGATCAAACACTTTCGCACCTCCATGGAGCGCAGGCTGGAGCGCGAATACTTCCTCAACAACCGCAAGTGGTTCTCCGCCGGACTCGGGCTGAGTGTCCTGGGAATCGGGGCCCTCGCCTGGCGTTGGCGCTTCGACATCAATCCGGTGGCGCTCTTTCTCGGGCTGTGGCTCTCCATCTGGACGGTCGGGGTCGCGACCATGGGCTACCGGCTCTGGCAACAGACACGAACGGCGATGGCCGGGGGTGAAGCGGCGGACTGGGCGGCAGTCGGCTTCCTGGCTCTCTTTTCGATCCCGTTCGTCGTTGCCGAAATCGTGGTGGCCACCATCCTCTCGGTGATGATGCCCACCCATCTGGCGGTCGCGGCCTTCGCCGTCGGACTCACGAACGTCGTCTTCTATCACCTTCTGGAGCGGCCGACTCTGAAGGGCCGGGGTGTACTCGATCGACTCGAAGGCTTCCGAGCCTACCTGGGAGATCCGGACGATCGAGCGCAAAAAGGGGGCGATCGCCTTACGCGATTCGAGCACTTCCTCCCCTTCGCGATCTCACTGGGTCTGGAGGACCGGTGGTCGGAGGCGTTCGACGATGTACTCACGCCGGCGGTCATCACCGCAGCAGGCACGAATCGACCGATGCCCTGGTACACGCATGATCACGGGCACCGATCGTTCACGACCTCGGGGCTCTCGTCCGCGCTGGGTTCGGGGCTCTCGAGCTCGCTCTCGTCGGCGTCGTCACCGCCTGCGAGTAGCGGAAGCGGCGGTGGTGGCGGCTTCTCGAGCGGAGGATCGTCGGGCGGTGGGGGTGGAGGCGGAGGTGGAGGCGGCTGGTAGACACACCTCACGGACGCCTCAGCTGAAGCGTCCGCCGATCTCCGTGGCCCGTTCACGCAAGGCGCGTACGAAGCGGGAGCCGAACCACACCGCGCTCGTCACGAGATAGGCGGAGAGCATCCCAAACATGAGCGCCACAAGCAGGCCGGCGCTCCACAACGTCAGCTTGAGTAGCGGCATGTACCGACGGTGCGTCCCGACGATCACCGGCGATCCGCGTTCCGGCCCCTCTGGCGTTTCCTTCATCGGTCCGCCTCGGACCGGTCTGGACCGCCCTTCGCCTCGATGGCTCGGGCCAGCGTGTCCGCTAGTTGATCGCCGGTAAAGGGCTTCCGGATCACGAACTGGGCGCCCTTGAGGCCTCCGGAAAGAATCGGGTCGATCTCCGTCATCCCGGTGGTATACACCAGCGCCATACCGGGGCGGGTGCGGGCCAACTGCTGGGCCACCATCGCGCCCCAGCCGTCGGGCAGATTGATGTCCATCAGAAGGGCGTCGATCATCCCTTCATACTCCTCGATGACCTGCTGGGCCTCCGCAGCCGATGCCGCCATGATGACCTCGAATCCGCGCTTCCGAAGAAGTCGATTCGCGATGTGACGAATTCCGGCCTCGTCGTCGACAAAGAAGACGACAGGCGCTCTGCGGGGTTCTTCGGACGGCTGCACGCTGCTCGAATTCGTAGAGGGGACTTCTATAACGGGTGAATGTATCACCATTGGAAGCCCGCCGGATCGGCGAGGCGGAACGTGGTACGCTTGGTCGCCGAGAAGCGTCCTTACAGATTGCGGCGGAGCGGAGGCCCCATGATGCGACACCCCACATTTCGGAGTATGGAAACGCGGTCCGCGTGGGCAGCCGCCCTGAGCGTGGCCGTTTGTGTGCTCGGACTCTTCGCAGTCGCAACGCCCCCTGTCCTGGGGCAGAATCCCGGATCGGGCCCGCAGACCCCACAGGTGGCGGAGCCTGGTACCGAGTTGCGCGTGTGGTTGGTGACCGCCGCGCCGGGAGACGCCGTCTGGGAACGGTATGGGCACAATGCGATCCGAGTGCTAGATACGCGTACTGGCCGAGACGTGTCCTATAACTGGGGCATTTTCGACTTCGAGCAGGTCGATTTCATCCCGCGCTTCCTGCAGGGTCGGATGCTGTATCGCATGGCACCGTTTCGCACGGACGCGATGATCGCGAGCTACGCGCAAACCAATCGCGAAGTCCGGCTCCAGGAGCTGAATCTCACTGCGGCTCAAAAGCTCGCCCTGCGCGACTTCGCCGAGAACAACGCGCTGCCCGAGAACCGGAACTACATCTACCAGTACTTCGCGGACAACTGTTCGACCCGAGCGCGCGATCTCCTCGACCTGGTGCTGGGAGGAGCGCTGCAAGACTCCTACTCCGCCGAGGATCGCGGGGCGAGCTACCGCTTTCACACGCGGCGCCTCACGCAAGTCGACCCCCTGATCTATACGGGTATGGATCTGCTTCTCGGTTCTCCCACGGACGCCCCCATTTCTGTGTGGGACGAGATGTTCGTCCCGATGGTGTTGGCCGATGAGCTGAACGCATTTTCGGTCTCCGATGCCTCTGGATCCCTGCGCCCGCTGGTCCTGAACGACGAAATCGTCGTGCCATCCTCACGCGCCGACGCACCACTGGCGCCTCCGAGCTGGCTCTGGGCCTATCTGATGATCGGGCTGGTCGTGGGAGGCGTACTGGCGCTGCGGAGCACCGAACGCGTCCGATCTTCGATCGTGCTGAGAAACGTCAGCCTCTTCGTGGGGACGGTCTGGTCGCTGCTCGGCGGCGTAGTCGGCCTCGTTCTGGTCGGCCTCCTCTTCACGGACCACATCTTCTCCTACCGCAACGAAAACCTCTTCCTGGTGAATCCGTTGATGCTGGTGACGGCGGTCCTCCTGCCGCTCACACTCCTCGGAGAGCGCTGGAAAACGAGAGCATACACCTGGTCGCTCCTGCTGGCCGGATTGGCGTTGGCAGGGCTCCTGTGGCACCTGCTCCCGTGGTCGACCCAGACGAGCGCAATGTTCTTCGCGCTCTTCTTGCCGGCCCACCTCGGATTAGCGTGGAGTCTGCGCGACGTCGCTCCATTGGAAGGGCGCTAGACGCCGCCCGCTGGGCAACGCCGATATCTCCCGGCGGGTGACTGTATCGAGAGCATGGCCTGAAGGAGCAATTCGGCCTACTCTGCGGGCAGAGAAGGCCTCCGCTCGCGCACCGATCGGAGGCCGAAGCCGATGAGCGCAGCAAGGACGAGCGCGTGACCCCGACGAACGACCAGTTGATCGCCGAGGCGAAGAACGAACCGGCACCCCTCCTTCCCCTTCTGCACCGCTTCCACGAGCGGGACGGGTATTTGAGTGAGGAGGCGCTGCGCGCCGTTTCCAAAGGCCTCCGTATTCCGATCGCGGATCTCTTCGGAACGATCACCTTCTATCATCACTTCGCCCGCGAGCCCGGTGGACACCAGGCGCCGCGCGTGTGTACGGGTCCAGTCTGCGTGCTCAAGGGCGGCGCCGAGCTCTGCGACGCGCTGGACGGTGCGACATCGATGCCCTGTAGCGGGCGATGCGACGACCCGATCCCGGTTTTGAGGGGCAATCACACGCTGGTCGGGCTGAGTGCCGACGCCTTGGTCACGCGCGACACACCGCTCCCTCCCGAGGCACCGGAGGGCATCACGGAATGTGTATTCACGCACATCCGCGAGGTCGACCGAAAGACGCTGGCAGGGTATCGCCGCACAGGCGGGTACGACGCCCTCGAAAAGGCCGTATCCTCGATGACGCCGGAGTCGGTGATCGACCTGCTCGACGCGAGCGGGCTCGCGGGTCGCGGTGGAGCTGGATTCCCAACGGGTCGTAAGTGGAGAGCCGTGCGGGACGCGGAGGGTGGACCGAAGACCGTCGTGTGTAATGCCGACGAGGGTGAGCCCGGGTGCTTCAAGGACCGAGCGCTCATGGACCAC
>JBDGVS010000215.1:0-4997 GCA_039585535.1 Gemmatimonadota bacterium
CAGACCACATTGGACGCCTGCGAGGTTTCGGGTGCTCCCGTGCTGTACACCCATTCGAACGCTCGGGCTCTGAATCCCGGCCACCCGCGGTGCAAGACCGACGAGGCGATCCGCCGGATGGCGGAGACGGGCGGAGTCATGGGCATTACCGGAGTCCGCAACTTCGTGACCAAAGAAGAGCCCACTACGATCGATCACTACCTCGACCACTTCGACCATGTGCGCGACCTCATCGGTGTGGAGCATCTCGGCATCGGTTCGGACATCGACCTGTACGGGTATGATGACATGCCGGCCGAGCAGTACGACGCCCTCAAGGCCAACTACAAGGGCTCGTACGCGTTCCGTGACAAGATCGACATCGACGAGATTTCGCATCCGAAGAGGATGTTCGACGTCACGGACGGCCTTATTGGGCGGGGCTACACGGATGAGCACATCCGCGGGATTCTCGGGGGCAACTTCCAGCGCGTGCTTGGAGAGATCTGGGCCGGGGTCTGATCAGGAAGCCGACAGCCTCCGGGCGAGACGAGCAATGGAAAGGCCCCCCATCGGATGACCGGTGGGGGGCCTTTCCACAGACAGTCGGCCGCTAGTTCGCCGGGCCGCGGTACGTGTTGTGGCATCCACCGCACGTCTGACGGACGGCCTGCATGGCGGAACCAATGGCTTCGGCGTCCCCGGTACGGGAGGCGGTCACGAGTCGGGCCGAGGCGGTCTGGATCGCGGTCACCTTGTCCATGAAGTCATCCCGGTCTGCCCAGATCGCCGGGAGCGCCCGACCTCCGGTCGCCCCCTCCGGGAACGCGTTCGCCAGAGCCTGGGTCATGCGCTCGAATGAGACCGCGTGGTGCTCCGCGTGTCCGATCGGGGCGGCGTCGCCCATCGCGGCGCCGATCCCGCCCATGTGAGTCCGGAAGGCCTGCATCAGCGACTGGCGATAGTCGACCACGGTGGGGCCGTCTTGCGCCTGGACTGCGGCCGGGGCGAGCAACACCGCTCCGATGACGAGGGAGACGGCGAGGACGAGCGTCTTGGACAGGGGCTTCACGTTTTCACTCCAGAGCAGGCCGAGGGCGTCGCTCGACGGGTGGGTAGGACTACGGATAGCCAGATTAGCGAGGGTCCCTGGGGAGCGCGAGCGCGACGAGCCTGCCAGTCGTATTCCGGTCACCGATCGCGACGACGATGAACTGACGGCCGTCGTCCAGATAGGTCATCGGTGCCCCGGATGTACCTGCGTCCAGCATTGTTTCCCACACCACCTGCCCGGTGTCCTTGTCCCACGCCCGGAACGCCTTGCCTCCCGCGATGGGAAGGATCGAGAGTGCGTCCTCCGTGCCTTCTCCGAGAAAGAGGAGTGTCTTCGTGAGCATCGGTGCCGGGCGCCCCCGCTGTCCGAGCCACGGCAGAGTGAGGTGAGCGAGGGCCGGGTGATCCCGCGGCCCCGGACCGTTTGGACGCATCCAGTCGTGCTCGCCCGTGTTCATGTCGATCGCGGTGATTCGTCCGTATGGCGGCTTGAGCAACGGAAGACCGCTCGGCATCGGTACCTCTCGAGGGAGTCCCCGGATGTAGCGGTGGTCCGAGCTGTCGGGCAGAGGTGGCGGGACGAGTGCCGTCACGTTGGGCGAGGTGACCGAAGGAATGAAGAGCCGGCCGGTCTCGGGATCGACGGCGGCCCCGCCCCAGTTGGCTCCTCCGACCCAACCGGGCATGAGGATGGTCCCGAGCTTCCCGTCGACGCCCTTCACCGTCGGCGGTGTGAACATTGGACCATACACGAAATCCTCGAGAATCTCCTCGGCTTCGGCGCGGAGCTCCGGCGTGAAGTCGATGAGGTCGTCCGTTGTGATGCCCTGCAGGTCGAAAGGCTCTGGCCAGGTGGGGAAGGGCTGCGTTTCTGCAGCGACCTCTCCGGGGACGGGCGACGGTGGAACCGGGCGCTCCTCGATCGGCCAGATCGGTTCACCGGTCTCCCGGTTGAAGGCGAAGACGAACGCCTGTTTCGTCACCTGCACGACCGCTTTGATCGGACGGCCATCGACCACGATGTCCATGACGTTCGGAGCCGCGGGTGGGTCGTAATCCCAGATGCCGTGATGGACCATCTGGTAGTGCCAGACTCGTTCGCCCGTTTCGACGTCTACAGCGACGACAGACTCACCGTAGAGGTTGTCACCCAGTCGAGCGCCGCCATACCAGTCGTTGGTCGTGGTCTTGAGTGGGAGATAGACGTGCCCGAGCTCCTCATCGGCACTCATCAGCGTCCACACGTTCCCGTTCCCGCTGTACGTCCACGACGAGTCGGCCCACGTCTCGGTCGCGGGATCTCCGGCTTCCGGGATGGGGTTGAAGCGCCATCGGAGCTCGCCCGTACGGACATCGTATGCCCGCACGTATCCGGGGGGTGCGGTCGTCCAGTTGCGGTTCGGCACCATTGCCGTGGTCCCGACGATCACGACGTCGCGTACGACGAGTGGCGCTGAGGTCCAGGAGTAGGTGAGTACCCTCGGATCGGGGTCATCGGCGAGGTCGATCGCCCCGCCGTCACCGAATGCCGGGTCGGGCAGGCCGGTCTCTGCGTCCAGGGACACGAGGTACTGCCCGGAGCCGAGGAGCACCCGCTCTGCTCCATCCTCGGACCAGTACCCTACGCCGCGACTCGAACGCCCACCCGGGGTGTCACGGAGTCCGGCAGCATAGGGGTCATACCGCCAGATCTCTTCTCCCGTCGACGGGTCGAGTGACACGGCCTGCCCCATGTTCGTCGAGGTGTAGAGTCTCTCGCCGATCTTGATGGGCGTCGCCTGGTAGTTCGGGTTCACCCGTGCGCCTTCGTCTTCTCCCGCGAGTCGGTAGTCCGCGGACTCCCACGTCCACGCGACTTCGAGCGACGCAACGTTTTCAGCATCGATCTGATCGAGAGGGGAGTATTTGCTGGCCGCGAGATCGCGCGCGTAGTGAGGCCAGTCGGCGCCGTCATCGGTGGCGGAGTCCGCGCACCCGGCCGTAAGGGCCGTGCTCGCGAGCAGGGAGGCGAGTAGAGCGTGTCGTGGGGTCATCGTCGGGAGCATGCGGGGTCCGGCAGGAGTAGACGTGCGTCGCGAAGATGGACGGTGCGCGGGGTGCCGGGCAAACCCGGATCGCTGCGTGTGGCTCGGCTCCGCTTGCCGTCGCCTCTCGAGAGGCGCATCCTCACCCCCTCGCACATCACCCCCCGCGGCGGCCTCCACTTGCCGCTCCACAACGCACTTCGTTTCGGAGATGTATCCATGCGACGCTTTCTTGCCGCTTCCGCTCTTCTCACCGTGGGGCTCGCGTTCGCGCCACCCCTGCACGCTCAGGCGGATTCTCGACTCGACGATCTGAAGGGTGAAGTTCTGGAGATGGTGCAGGACGATGCCAAGATGGTGCAGGAGATCGTCGACATGCTCTTCAGCTTCGGCGAACTCGGCTTCCAGGAGTTCGAGACCCAGAGGTACCTGACGGGCATACTCGAGGACGCCGGCTTCGAGATCGAACTCGGTGTCGCCGGAATGCCGTCGGCCTGGACTGCTCGGTGGTCGAACGGCTCGGGCTCGCCGATGATCGCGCTCGGTTCGGACGTGGACGGAATTCCTCAGTCGAACCAGAAGCCCGGGGTAGGCTATCGCGATCCCATTCTCTCCATGGCGCCGGGCCACGGCGAAGGCCACAACTCGGGTCAGGCGGTCAACATCGTTGCTGCGCTGAACGTGAAAGAGCTGATGGAGCGGGAGGACATCGACGGGACCCTCCTGATCTGGCCAGGCATCGCAGAGGAGCAGCTCGGCTCCAAGGCATTCTTCGTTCGCGAGGGCACCTTCGACGGCGTCGACGTGAATCTCTTCACCCACGTGTCGTCGAGCTTCAACACGACGTGGGGACAGGCGGGCGGAAACGCACTGGTGTCGGCTCAGTTCCGCTTCACCGGCGAGACCGCGCACTCTGCGGGTTCGCCGTGGCGCGGTCGATCCGCACTCGACGCGGTGATGCTCCTCGCCCAGGCGTGGGAGTTCAAGCGCGAGCATCTGCGCCCGGCCGAACGGTCGCACTACATCATTGTCGACGGCGGAGACCAGCCGAACGTAGTCCCGCAGACGGCGACGATCTGGTTCTACTTCCGCGAGACGACGTATGACCTCGTGATGGAGTCGTACGATGCGGCCAAGCTGATGGCGCAGGGCGCCGCGCTCATGACGGGGACGCAGGTCGATACGATCATGACCGTCGGCTCGGCATGGAGCCGGCACTTCAGCAAGCCGGTCGCCGAAGTCACCTATGCGAATATCCAGCGTGTCGGGATGCCGGAATGGAGCGACGATGACATCACACTGGCCAACGGACTCCAGCGTGAGATGCAGCAGGAGGAGCGGGGGCTGCCGACGGAGGTCGGTGAACTCAGCGGACCGGTCGATCTGTCGCGATCTCTCGGGGGCGGGTCCGACGACATCGGTGACATCTCGTGGAACATGCCGACGGTAACGATGCGCTTCCCGGCCAACATGCCGGGCGGACCCGGGCACAACTGGGCCAACGGAATCGCGATGGCCACGCCGATCGCTCATAAGGGCTCTCTTGCCGGTGCGCAGGCCCAGGCGCTGACGCTCCTGGACCTCTTCCTCGATGGCGAGACCGTGGACGCAGCCTGGGATTACTTCAACGATGTCCAGACGGCGGAAGAGACGTACACGCCCTTCATCACGGAGACCGATCAGCCCGCGATCTGGCTGAACGCCGACATCATGAACCAGTGGCGGGAACAGATGCGGCCGCTCTACTACGATCCGTCACGGTTCGACACGTATCTCGAGCAGCTCGGGATCGACTACCCGACGGTGCGCACCCTGCCAGTCAGCGAAGACCGCGACGACCAGGGTGCGGGCTCCAGGGACAGGTAGGTCGAGCGAAAACTGACGAAATTGATGCATATGGTCGGCCTGACGCCGCCGGATCTCTCGGTTCGGCGGCGTCAG
>JBDGVS010000216.1:0-7194 GCA_039585535.1 Gemmatimonadota bacterium
ATAAGGACGCCGGGGTGGTGAAATTGGTAAACACAGGGGACTTAAAATCCCCCGGGCTTCGGCCCTTGCGGGTTCAATTCCCGCCCTCGGCATTCTCGTAAGCGGTTGCGGTGCATCGAGAAGAGAGAACCTCCGCGACGGTGGCTCGACGCCGGGAGGCTGTCAAAGCCTTGTTTGTGAGGCCTCTCGTTCAAAGGTAGGAGCGGTCCAGCTCTGATTTGCGAGCGGACAGCCGGCGGTGAGCAGGCCAACTACGGGCTCATGCATCTTTTCGTTGTGGCGAAGCCCCCCGGGCCCTAACTATGAAATCTCAGGACGCTATGAGGCGGGGGTAGCTCAGTTGGCTAGAGCACCAGCTTTCCAAGTTGGGGGCGCAGGTTCGAGTCCTGCCCCCCGCTCCAGCGTGCGGGGCCATAGCTCAGTGGGAGAGCGCCTGGTTTGTTCAACGGGAGGTCGGTGGTTCAATCCCATCTGGCTCCATTTCACACATGGCGCGGTCTGAGCGCCTTCTACGGGGACGCAGTGAGCCCCTAGGCGAGCGCTGCTCTCGGCGCACCCATCCCCCTCCCGTGGTCCACGATCGCGCACGACGTCACATCGACCGTCTAGGCGGACGGTGGACCGGCTCCTACCGGACGATCGTCACCAGGAAGCCGATGATGTCTCCAGAGATCCCCTCGCCGAGGCCCCGCACGAGCAGGTTGTAGCGACCCTCATTCGCGAGGGCGGTGTCGGCGACCAGGGTGACAAAGGTCGAATCGCCTCCCACCACGGTCGAATCCAGCGTCGTCGTCAGTCCGGCCGGTCCGCCTGCCACGGCGAGTTCAACCGGCCCGGTGAAGGGGGCGAGCCGGGCGATGCCAATGGTAGCGACACCCGAACCACCGAGCGTCAGGTTTACCACGGTGGGATCTACGGTAAGTGCGAAGCCTCCGGCAGACTCGACCGTGAGGTCGAACGTGCTCGACGTTGAGGCGACACCCGATCCGGTTGCCGTGACCGTGACGGTGGACGTCCCGATATCCGAAACGACCGACGCGTCGATGTCGAGCGTGGCCGTGCCCGCGCCGCCATCTACGGTCTCGGTCGAGACGCTGACGCCACCCGGAGCGTCTTCGGCGAAGACTGTCACCGTCTCGGTGTAACCGCCGGTGCTGGCCACGTTCACCGTCACCGAGGAAGCCTCACCCTGTCGCATCGTTACCGAAGCCGGGCTGACCGCGACGGAAATATCCTGCTGACCCCCTGGGTCCACCGGGTCGTCGTCGCACGCGGTGAGGGTGCCGGCGACCAGTGTGGCTGCGGCGAACAGGAGAGGACGTCGGTGGTGAAATCGAAAGCCGCGCATCGGGTGGGTGGGGTTTGTGGAACGTGAGTGCCGCCCAGAATATGTCATTTGTTGTCCCGAATCACGACTCCCGTGGCTGTGCAGGATGGCCTCCCCGGAGTACTTCCCGGGGAGGCCATGTCACGCCGCATCCGTTTTCCCAACTGCGGCACTCGGATCAATTGGTTTCGATCTCGATCTCCATGAAGCCCTCTTCCATCTCCAATTCGAACTCCAGCAGCTGACCGGTCTCATCGTAGTCATAGAGTGAGAGGTTGAGGACCGAGCCATCGGACCGGGCAAACCACAGGTCCGGGCGGATGTCTACGGTCAGAGCAGAGCTGCTGGCGCCGTCGACATCGACAACGAGGGGAGGCTGGAGGGCCCGCTCGATCTCGATCTCCGCTTCGATGTACACACGGAAGTCCGTGGAGCCGCCACCGACGGCGTCGAACGAGCCGACGACGAGCGCGGTAGCCTTTCGCGGCCAGTCGGGAAACTCATCCTGGATCACCTGACGAAGCGCCTCGATCTCGGCTGCGAACTGAGTGTCCTCCTCGTCGTCTTCGAGATCCTCGATCTCGAACTCGAGCTCGTCGTACGTGCCCGGCGGTATGAGTCCTGAGAAGGCCTCGACAGGCTGTCCGTCGAGCGGCAGGTCGAGAAAGCGCGGCGGAGCCTCGAAGTCGGCGCAGTCGTCGTCCTCGAAGCCCTGGACGTCGTCATCGCCGTCCGAGTCCTCGCAGGAGTCGTCGTCGCCGTCGAGCTCGACCTCGGCCACGATCAGCCGGATCTCATCAATGACGAGTGTGCCGTTCGACCCCTCGATGCTCATGGCTGGCCCGGCAACCCGGGCCGGGGCTGCCGCAGGACCCGAACCCGTCGAGAGGGCGGGGGAGGCGCTGGTCGTTACGGAGAAGCTGAGAGCCACACGCTGAGGATCACCGACCCCGGTCGAGTCGCCACAGGCGGAGAGCAGCGCGGTGGCTGTCAGGAGTGCGATCCCGTGAAGTGGAAGGCTTCGGAGTCGGTCACTGCGAGTCGGGCCGAGTCCTGTATGGCATCGTTGTGTTGCACGATGAATCGTGTGCGCCTAATTTTGGTGCATGACGGCAACTCTACTGGCGTTTCTGGATGAAGCGGGCGAGGTACAGACCCGGGCGGTCGCTGAGGACCTCGGTCTCCGTCCGGAATTCGTGGCTTCGATCGCCGAGTTGTTCGGCCGATTGGGCCAGGGTTCCTATCGCGCCACGATCGTGTCCCTCGCAGGGACACAGGTAGACGAGGCGGTGATCGAGCGGATCGCGGGCGCCGGATCGGCAGGTTCGCTCCTTCTCGCGTCTCCAGGATCATCGCTCGACGGGGCGACTCTCGCCCAGCGCGTCGGTGCCCACGCGTTACTGCGCGAACCACTCCACCTGGTGGAGTTGGCCGATCGACTTTCCGCGGCTACGGCGGAGGAGGGGATAACGGTACCCCTACCTGAGCCGGCTGCGGCGGGACTCCTCGGCGAGAGTGCCTCGATGGCGGAGGTGTTCGAGACGATCGCTCAGGTCGCTCCCTCGCGATCGACGGTGCTGATCACGGGAGAATCGGGGACAGGCAAGGAGGTGGTCGCGAGAGCTCTGCATGACCGCAGCTCACGCAGTGAGGGGCCCTTTGTCGCGGTCAATTGCGCTGCGATTCCAGAGCATCTGCTCGAATCGGAACTCTTCGGTCACGAGAAGGGAGCGTTCACGGGAGCGGTTGGGCGGAGAGTTGGGCGGTTCGAGCGTGCGGATGGCGGGACACTGTTTCTCGACGAAATCGGTGATATGAGTCTGGTTCTCCAGGCGAAGGTCCTGCGCGCACTGGAGGAGCGCACGGTCGAGCGGGTCGGAGGGGAGTCGGAGCGTACGGTCGATGTGCGGGTCGTCGCTGCGACCAACCACGCGCTTCAAGACGCCATCGCGGACGGACGATTTCGTGAGGACCTCTACTACCGTCTGGCGGTGGTGGAGATGGAGCTCCCGCCCCTTCGTCTGCGTGGCGATGACGTGCGTCTTCTGGCGCTGTATTACGCGGCTCACTTCGCCGAAGCCCATGGTCGGCCGGTCGACGGAATCTCCGAGCGTGCCCTGTCTCGGCTCGGCGAGGTGGGGTGGCCAGGGAATGTGCGCGAGTTGCGGAACGTGATGGACAGGGCCGTCCTTCTGACGAAGGGAAGCGTCATCCGAAGCGACTCCCTGCGTCTCGGCGCTGCTGCACCCAGGGGTGCGGCACGGCCTGCGGTGACGGAGCCCACAGGCTACCCCATCAATACATCCCTGTCCGACGTAGAACGCGACCACATCCAGCGCGTGCTCGACGGAGTCGAAGGGCAAATCGGCCGGGCGGCTGAGGTGCTCGGAGTTCATCGCAATACCCTTACACGGAAGATCCGGGAGTACGACCTCGGATGAAGGCCCGACGACCCCGTGCCGCACCGGAACGGTGCATGCGAGTCCCCGATTTGGGGCGACCATGTGGCTTCAAGGAGTGGCTACGGATTCCGGAAACGTCTTTCGATAAACGACTTAGCATGATTGGCCTTCCCGGCACGCATCCTGCCACTGAGGGTGGTTGATGCCAGACCATCCAGCGCCCCCACTGACCCTCGACGAGGCCCGCGAAGCGTTGCCGGCCGTAGACGAGTTGCGTCCGCTGATGGACCAGCTGCTCGCGTCGTCGAGGTCCAGTGGAGCAGACGAATGGGCTGGTTCCGCGTTGCTCGAGACAGCCGGCTCGAGGATCGTCGATCCCGAGGTGCTCAGGGCGGCGCTCCCTCAACTGGTCTCAGACGAGCAGGCTCACCTGGTCCGGGTCCAGGAACTCTCAGCGGAGGTGATCGACTGCCTCGCTGCAGGAGAGCGCACAGGAGCCGCTCTGGCGCTCTTGAAGGCGGCCGCGCTCGAAGAGGCGCGTGATCGTGCAGAAAAGGCCGAGCAGTACGCGGACTCTGCGTGCCGAGTGCTACGGGATGAAGGCGACCCGGTGGTGCGGGCGCGAGCGCTTCGGCGACGTGGGCGGGCAAGACGGGCTGTGGCTCGTTACGCCGAGGCAGAGGCCGACTACCTCCGAGCGTTCGATGCGAGCGAGGCCGTTGGCGATCTCCAGGGTGCGGCAGAGGCTGCGATCGGGACGGGCAATCTTCTCGAGGACCAGGGTCGGTGGCCCGAGGCGCAGGCCTGGTACGAGCGGGCGCTGAAGGTGCTCTCGCGTGACTCCGAGCCACGCCCCGAACGATGGCATGCCTCGCTGAATCTCCACGTGGTCCTTCGCGCTATGGGAGCCCTCGACGAGAGCTTGCCCCATCTGGAAAGGGCCGAGCAGGTCGCCGCTGATCTCGCAGACGCGTCTGCAGCACAGTTCATCGAGAACGCCCGGGGCCAGTGGTTCGTCGCGAACGAGGACTTTGAGCGCGCCCAGGATCGGTTCTGGGCGGCTCTTCGGGTCGCCTCGTCAGCTCGGTCTCGTGTGACGATCCGGATGAACCTGGCCGAGGCGCTTCTTGGTGAAGGGCGGCGCCTGGAGGCGGCGCAGGAAGCGCGGGCTGCGGAGCTCGAGGCGATTCGTGGCCGGATATCCGGTCTGTTGCCCGAGGTCTACCGCTTACTCGGCCGCCTGGCGGCAGAAGAGGGGAACGCGGACGCCTTCGTCCTCTTCGAAAGGGCGCTCGAGACCATTCGGCGCGACGATCTACCCGCCATCGAGCAGGCGCGTACGCTCGACGCATACGCGGACGCCGAGATGCTCGTGGGGGAGGCGACCACGGCAGCAGACCTCCGCGCGAAGGCCGCACAGGTATTCCGGGAGCTGGGCGTACAGGCACATCCAATGTTGGATTCTCAGAAAGGATCGACCGATTCATGACGACTTCGAGCGAACGAAGCGGTCGCGGCCGCCAGGTAGTGCGTTTTCTGCTTCTCTCCGCGCTTCTCGGCTCCGCCGGATCGTGCGGAAATCTGACCGCGGGCGGCATCGGCGAGGCCGTAGTGGTCGTTTCGGGAGACTCCCCCGAAGCGCTCGCGGCGGCCGTCGTAACCGGCGTTCCCTCGAGTGTGCTGGCGTTCCCCCAGCCGGCTGCGCTCGCGTCCGGAGGCCCCGCAGCGAGTGATCACGACGACGACCAGCCGGAAGGCCAGCTCGAAGCGGAGATGCTCCTCTTTCTGGTCGCGGAGGGCGGGGAGCTGATCCCTTTGAGTGATGATGAAGTCGAGGTCAGTGTCGATCTGGAGGGAGTGGAACAGGACGAGACGTTGCCACGTGAACTGGCCGCAGGACGCTATACCGGCCTTCGGATCGTCTTCCTGCAGATCGAGGTACAGGTGGATGCTGGTCTCATCATCGGTGGTGAGCCCATCACGGGTCCGATCGACATCGAACTGGAGTCGGATTCCCTTGCGGTTACCAAGCCGCTCAACCTTTCGATCGATGACCAGGAGTCCGTCGAGATCCTCATCGATCTCAATGCAGCCAGTTGGCTACAGGCGGTGGATCCGAGCACCTCGACCGTTGACGCTACCGTTTTTGCGGAGCTGATCGCTGTCGTGGTGCGTTAGCGGGCCGCGTTCCGCTTGCACGGGCGCCTAGATACCTTCTCGTGCTGGTCTTACGCGGATGTAATCACGGATCCTGACATGCCTTCCCTCTTCCGACGCGGGCGCTTCTGCCTGCTTTCTACGTTGTTTGCCCTCGCGCTCCTTGGAGGGACCTCCGAGGTCGCCCGAGCACAGGATCGGGTCACCTTCCTCAGCGGGAATTTCCTCGACGGCGAGATCAAGCAATTCCAGAGAGGCACGCTGGATTTCGACACCGAGGAGATGGATGTCGTGGGTGTGGACTGGGACGACGTCGAGTCCATTTCCAGTGAGGCACTGTTCGAGGTCACGACCGATGACGGTGATGTCTACTACGGGAGTCTCGGCGGGACCGGGCGCACCCTGGTCGTCACGGGCGAGGCCGGCGCCACGAATCTGTCGTACGACGACATCGTCGAAATCATCTCGATATCGAGCGGCTTCGTGGCGCGCACGAGCGGCTTCGTCGACATGGGGGTGAATCTCACCCGAGCCAACAATCTCTTCTCCTTTCTGCTGAGAGCGCGTGCCGCGTACAGCGGCCCGAAGTGGTTCGCTTCCGTCCAGGGCGAGCAGTACTCGCAGAGCCAGGAGACGACCGATGACCTCGGCAACATCTTCAAGCAGGAAACGCGGCGCACGTCGGTCAATCTGACCGGAAAACGGATCATAGGGGGCAAGTTCGCGGTGACGCTGGCTGAGCAGATCGAGCAGAACGACGAGCTGAACCTCGATCGACGTGTCCTGACCACGCTCGGTGGCCAGTACTTCGCGATCCGCAATCAGTCCGTCGAGATGTCGTTCGGCGCGGGCGCCGTGCTCAACTCCGAGCAGTACGTGGGAGAGGAGCGGACGGAGTCGGGCGAGGTCAACGTGTCGGCCGGATTCGATGCGTTCGACATTGGCGACCTGAATGTTTATGCGGCAGTCAATTCGTACACGAATCCCGCCGACGGACGGGTACGTGTCGACATCGACGGGCGCGTTTCGTGGGAGTTGTTCTCAGATTTCTTCATCGGATTCAATCTGATCGAGAAGTTCGACACCGCGCCCCCGGCGACTGCACCCGATCGAGATTTCCAGTACGGCCTGACCGTGGGGTGGAGCTGGAGCTGATGACGTCTTCGGCCGGCGCGAAGGGGATTCATCGCGCTGTCCTGCTACGTGTCGGTGTGGCCACGGCGGTGATCACGCTGGTGTTCGGCGCCCTTACGCCCTTCGTGAGCCGCAACCGACTCGAAGAGAATCTCGGGCGGCTGGCCGAGGTCT
>JBDGVS010000217.1:0-7354 GCA_039585535.1 Gemmatimonadota bacterium
CCTGGGCTTTGTTCGGGTGCTTCTGAGTCCGCCGGCCGACGTATGGGTTCCGATCGGGGCCGCGCTGAGCGTGCTCGCGACGCTCGGTTATGGCCTGCGCGTGGTCCAGCGTGCGCTGTCACGCCCTTCGCGTGCGTGGATGACACTCGCTCAACTCGGGAGCCTGATTCCTCTGGGGTATGCGCTGTATCTTCTCGGTTGGGAGGGGCTGCGTCTGCTCTCCTTCTCATCGCTGCCACAGTTTGCGATCGCGACCCTCCACACGGTGCTCGGGGTATGGGTCTTGCGGTCGTGGATGAAGGTGGTGGAGATCGAGCGACTCGCGCAGATCATGCTCATGAATTCGCAGGACGGAGGTACCACGTGAGAGGTAGGTTCGGGAGATGCGCTGTCCTCGCCGTGTTGACGGCTGGGGCGGCGTTCGTGCCGGGGACTTCCGAGGCCCAGCAGGCGCGTCAGGGACTGGTGAGTCTCGACGACGCTCGAATCTTCTACGAGGTCGTTGGTACGGGTGACCCCATCGTCGTCGTTCACGGGGGTCCGGGGCTCGACCATGCCTATCTACAGCCGGGCATGGACGCGCTCGGAACCCGCAACACGATGGTCTATTACGATCAGCGCGGGACGGGGCGATCTTCGGCTGAACTCACAGCCTCTTCGATCAACCTGGACTCCTTCGTTCAGGACATCGATGCACTACGCCAGGTGCTCGGGTACGAACAGATCAGCGTCCTTGGGCACTCCTTCGGCGCGCTGATTGCGATCGAGTACGCCGCGCGGCACCCGGAAGCGACGCGGGCCCTGATTCTCATGAATCCCGTCGAGCCAGGAAGCCGCTTCCAGGATCAGACGGCCGAGCGCCAGCGTGCGCGACGGACAGCGGAGGATGGCGAAGAGATGAGGGAGTTGCAGGCGAGTGAAGCCTTCCAGGCACGAGATCCCGCCACCCTCAGCCAGCTCTACCGGGTCGCCTTCCGACAGCTGCTGCGTGATCGAGAGCTGATCGGTGAACTCAACCTGGACCTCCAGACGCCGACTGCACGGAATGGTCAGGACGTGGCCGAGCTCCTGGGTGCGAGTATGGGCACCGTGGACTGGTGGGACCGGCTGGGCATGATTCAGACGCCGACTCTGGTCCTTCACGGCCGCTACGACGCGCCTCCGCTCGAGATGGGTCAGGCGTTGGCCGAGGCGTTTCCGACCGGGACGTTCGAGGTTCTGAGCACCGGTCACTTTCCTTACCTGGAAGACAGGGAAGGGCTCTTGTCGGCAGTCTCAGGCTTCTTCGCCGGGCTGCGATGAGCCAGGGAGCCGTGCGGCGGATCGCGGTCGTGCTGATTGCGTACCTGGTCGTGGCGTGGCTGGTGCTCGGCGTCGCGGATTGGGCACGGCCCGTGCTGGCCCTTCCCGTGCTCTTCCCGCGTTTGCTCCGAAACGGTCTCGCCGCCGGACTACCGATCGCGCTTCTGCTGGCATGGTACTACCCGAGCATGGGCCATCATGGTGCGGACTCTGAACACACGAACGGCCCCGACGCGTGAGCGATGAAGTCTCCGGTTCTGCCGTTGGCGTGACGTTACGATCGCTTATGGCTGCGGACTGGCCCGTCGTGCGTGAGATCTACCGGGCGGGGATCGAGTCCGGGAATGCGACCTTCGAGCGAGTCGTACCGGAATGGACCATGTGGGACGCTGCTCGACACCCGGAGGTACGCCTTGTCGCGGAGCGGGAGGAGCTGGTCGTGGGCTTTGCGGCGCTGAGTCCCGTGTCACGACGACCCGTCTATGCCGGGGTGTGTGAAGTCATGGTGTATGTGGACGAAGCGGCCCGGGGGCAGGGTGTCGGGGGACTGTTGATGTCCGAACTGGTGCGTGCGTCCGAAGTGGCCGGTGTCTGGACGCTCCAGGCGAGCATCTTTCCGGAGAACGTCGCCTCCATCCGGGCACACGAACGTGTCGGATTCCGTGAGGTCGGACGCCGCGAACGCATCGGTCGATTCCACGACGGTCGTTGGCGCGATACCGTCGTGCTCGAGCGCCGTAGCCTGTTGGTCGGGACGGAGTGACGGCAGCTCCGACGGTCTTCGCTATGGCGTCACGCTGACCGAGTAGCTGGTCGTGAACTCGATGAACTTCGAGATCTCCGTCATGTCCTGCCCCACGAAACGGATCGTATGGGCGTCCACCCTCTCGACGTTGGGGAGGTAGGCCATGAGCTCGGCAGGCATGTAGTTCTTGAACGAGATCTCGAGCTCGATCGGCCCCTCAACCCGCCAGGCGTCGAAGTCGTCGAGCCGGCCGAGTGCGGCCTGAACGCGCTCACCGATGAGGGCGTATGATGCTTCAGGCATCAGTGTGCGCGCGGAGTGGAAGCCGTAGTTCCACTTCGTGACCGCGCCCTCGAGCGTCGTCGCCCGAGATCATCACGACCGGGACACCGAAATCTCCGGCGATGGCGGCGCTCATGCTGGCCTCCATCATCTCGACCCCGTTCATGCGAACGGCGGTCAGGTTGGCGCTCGAAAACGTGTGTGCACGCACACCCTCCATATTGGTGGTGCTCGCGTGGTAGCCGATCAGGATCGCGGCGTCGAAGCTCTCGTCGATCCCCTCCATCATCATGAGGGGGCGCGGCCACGAGCGAACGAGTTGAATGTCCTGTGGCAGCCGGTCGATCAGGAGGTTCTCTCCGTTTCCGTGCGAATCCGAAACCAGAATCTCGGTCGCACCCATGGTGCGAGCGGCCTCGATCGCGGCGTTTACCTCGTTGGTCATGAATTCCCGGAACGCTCCGTACTCGAAGCCCCCCGGCCCGAGCTGACTCGAGGTCACTGCTCCTGCCACTCCTTCCATGTCGGCCGAGATATAGACCTTCAGTCCCTGCTGGGCAGACGCGTCGTGTGCGCAGAAGGCGAAGAGGAGCGCGACAACCAGGGTGGGGCGATTCATGGAGAGTCTCCGGGGTTCGATGGTGTCGACTGCAGCGCATCGACGCATTCCTTCACGATGCTCGCTGCAGGGACGATGTCATGGATGCGGGCAACCGAACGGCCTGCCTGCCAGTATTCGGTGGAGCCTCGATCGTCGAGGGCCGTCTGTTTGAGAGTCCACGCAGAGCGCAGGGCATAGATGCTTCTCATCCAGTGCTTCGTTCGCCTCCCGCGTAGCATACGTCGGGCGATCGGACCCGCCTTGAGCCCGAGTCTCTGGACGTAGGGGGTGTTGATCACCGCCACCGGCACGCCAGTCAGCCGTTCCGTGAGGACGATATCGTCCTCGTCGGCGTCCACGATCGCGCGCTTGTAGGGGGCAGAGGCCTGGCACTCGGTCGTCGCGATGAATCGCGTGCCCATCTGGACGCCGGCATATCCCATGTTCAGTGCTTCGGCGAACTCGTCGCCGGCTCCGATGCCTCCCGCGCAGACAACCGGCAGGCCCAGGTCGCCGACATCGTCGAGCACGCTGCGCGCGTCGAGTTCGCCGGCGTGCCCGCCGGCCCGTCGGTTCACCGCGATGAGGCCGTGGACTCCTGAATCGACGGCCTTCTCGGCCCATTTGCGCTCCGTGACGTCGTGATACACGACGCCCCCGAATGGCGCGACCCGGTCCACGATCCAGCGCGGCTTGCCCAGGGAGGTGATGAAGAAGCGTACCCCCTCCTCGAGCGCGATGTCGATCCACCCGACCATGCGTTTTCGATACGTCTCCGAGGATGCTTCGATGAGCGCGTTCATGCCGATCGGCTGATCGGTGACGGCCCGAATCGCCCGGATGCCCTCTCGGAAGTCGTAGCCGAAGACGTACGTGAGCGTCACAGGCTGGAACACGCCGAGGGCACCCGCGGCCGAGACTGCGCCAACGAGTTCGGGGTTGGAGCAGGGGTACATCGGGCCACAGATCAACGGCACCGACACCCCCGCGTCGCGCGTGAGAGCCGTCTCGGGTAACACTCGGTCATGGTCGATCATGAGCGCGTGCGCTCCGGTACGGGTGAGAGGCGCCAGTGGGCGTGCACGGTGGACACGACCGCCCCGTCTCCATCACGAATATCGGCCTCGACCGTGTAGTCGAGGTCGCCCGTCACGTCAGGGACCGCACATCGAACTTCGGCCCGAAGTGTGCCGCGCGCCTTCTTCAGATATCGGATGTCGATTCCTGTAAGAATACCGCGCACATCAGACCGCATGGCTCCCAGGAGCGCCAGTCCGGTGGCAAGCTCGCCGAGATTGGCGAGCGCGATGGCATGGACCGAGCGGAGGTGGTTCCGTACCCGTCGTCGGTCGACGAGGACTACCGTTACCTCACCCGGTTCGAAGCGTTCGACGCGAGCCCGGATCGTTCCGGAGTAGGGGACCATCCGGCCGAGGAGGCGACTGAAGAGCCATCGTCCACCTGGGAGGGGAGCGAGGCGTCCCCACAAAGTGCGAAGGCGGTCTCCAGGAGATTCGTTCGAGTGCGCCATGGGGTGGGATCGGAGGTGGGGGCGGCGGTATCTTCGGAGGCCGCGTCTCTTGCGGCAACGTCACGACGGTCCGACCGCCGGGAAAGGTCCACCAATGATCTACCTTCTCAAAGTTCTTCTGGGCGCTCTCGTGTGGGTCGTCGCGAACGTCGTCTACGTGGACTTGAAGAGGAAGGGCATCCGTGGCTTCACCCGGTTCGCCGCCTTCTGGACCGGCACCCCTACGACGTGGATTTCCCTCTTTGCCGTCAAGGAAGGGAGTCAGCCGGTCATCGATCCCCCGCCCGATGACGAAGGGGAGGCGCTTCTGGCGGAGATCCGCCGCGACCGGAGGCTCAATCCGGGCGATCACGATGAATTCTCCGATACCGATACCGACGCCGATAGCGACCCCGAGGATCCGTCGGAGATGAGCCCCGGCGGAAGCCCGGGACCGTGACTGCGATCCAGCCCGCTCACCCGGCGGGCCGCGTTCCCCTGCGTGCGTATCGACCGACCCGGACGGACGTCCGCTCACTCTTTGCGCTGGCGGCTCCGGTCGCGATGGTCCAGATCGGTCTCATGTCGATGGGCGCGGTCGATACCGTCATGGTCGGACGCGTTTCGCCTACCGATCTCGCCGCGGTCGCCATCGGAAACCTCTACTTCTTCGGTATGGCTGTGTTCGGCATGGGGATGCTGTACGCCCTGGATCCGGTCATCGCGCAGGGGGTGGGTGCCAGCGATACCGAGTCCGTGGCCCGGGGGGTTCAACGCGGCCTGGTGCTGGCCGCGCTCCTCGCGGGAGTCGCCATGCTCCTGCTCGTGCCTGCTGGACCGCTGCTGACTCTGGCCAGACAGCCTTCAGACGTGGTTCCCGTCGCAGCCGGGTACGCGCACGGGTTGATCCTGGGCATGCTGCCGTTCTACGGCTTTGTCGTTCTTCGACAGAGCTTGCAGGCAATGACAAGGGTCCGCCCGATTCTGGTGACCGTCCTCGTCGCCAATCTCGTGAACGTGTTCCTGAACTGGGTGCTCGTCTTCGGGAACCTCGGCGTGTCCCCGATGGGTGCCGTGGGCTCTGCCTGGGGATCGAGTCTGAGCCGGTGGTTCATGCTCGGGATGCTCGCCGTCGTGTCGTGGGGGGACTTGCGAGCCGCGCTCATGCCGCCGCGCAGAGAGGCGCTCGCCATCGGGCCGTTGATCCGCTTTATCCGCGTCGGGGCGCCGATCGGCGCACAGCAGTGGCTCGAGTACGGGGTCTTCGGTGCCGCGGGGCTGCTCATGGGACTCCTCGGTACCATCGCGATCGCGAGTCACCAGGTGGCCCTCCAGCTGGCTGCGCTCACCTTCATGATCCCGGTCGGTGTGGCGCAGGCGACGAGCGTAGTCGTGGGTCAAGCTGTTGGAAGGGAGGACCCGGACGGGGCCCGCAGAGCCGTCGGTGCAGGGGTCGCGACCGCCACGGCTTTCATGTCGTTTACGGCTGTCATGTTTCTGACCGTACCCACGCCGCTGGCTCGGATCTTCAGCAACGATCCGACCGTGATCGTCGCAACTGCTGCCCTGCTGCCGATCGCGGGGGTATTCCAGATCTTCGATGGCCTGCAGGTGGCCGCGGCCGGAGCTCTCCGTGGAATCGGAGACACTCGGATCCCCATGCTCATGAACCTGGTCGGATTCTGGGTCATCGGGCTGCCCGCGTGTGTGATTCTCGGCTTCCGTCTGGGCCTTGGCCCACGAGGCGTCTGGTGGGGGCTCGCGTTGGGGATTGGAGTCGTGAGCGTCTTCTTGATGTACCGGATTCGTCGTCGCTTCGGACGGGAACTGCGGCGTCTCGTGATCGACGAGGATCACCGGTAGCTTCCCGTATCCACTGACCGGATCGACCCCGATGGCTTTTACCTTTGAACCGCTTGGCATCCGCGACGTCGTGCTCGTCCGACCGGAGCGACACCTCGACGACCGTGGCTTCTTCAAAGAGGTCTATCGCGAGGCCGACTTCGAGGCAGGCGGGATCGACGCACACTTCGTTCAGGACAATCTGACGCGGAGTGTCCGCGGCGCGCTCCGCGGGTTGCACTATCAGCTTCCGCCCCGGGCCCAGGGCAAGCTGATTGGTGTCGTGCGCGGGACGATTTTCGATGTGGCTGTCGACCTTCGAGTCGGAGGTCCTACCTACGGGAAGTGGGTGGCCCGCACCCTCGACGTCGACGGGGGGGAGCTCCTCTGGATCCCGCCGGGCTTCGCCCACGGGTATTGCCCCCTCTCCGAGACTGCCGACGTGTTCTACAAGGTGACCGAGCCGTACGACGAGGCGCTCTCACGCGGGCTTCGCTGGAATGACCCGATGCTCGGCATCCAGTGGCCGATCGACGACCCGTTGCTGTCGGATGCCGATCAGGTGCAGCCCTCGCTCGACCGCTGCGAGAATCCCTTCCGGATTGTGGAACGGTGATCGAGCACCACCTCTCGGTCGAACGGACGGCACGCTACTGGACGCTCGGGGACTCCGAAGAAGTCCGAGAAGTGTGGGTCGTCCTTCACGGGTACAAGCAGCTCGCTCGCCGCTTCCTGCGTCGTTTCGAGGGGATCGTGGCGCCCGGACGGTTCATTATTGCACCGGAGGCGCTCTCTCGCTTCTACATCTCCTCCGGCGGCGGCCGACACGGCTCGGGATCCGTCGTAGGCGCGACGTGGATGACCCGCGAGGAGCGGGAGCACGAAATCGCGGACTACGTGGCGTACCTGGATCGGCTGGTCGACACCGCCGTCCCGACTCTCGGCGGAGAAGGGAAGGGTGATCGGTCGGATGGAGCTCCGAGGATCGTCGTACTGGGCTTCTCCCAGGGCGTCGCGACGGCCACCCGATGGGTCGTTCAGGGACGGGTTCGCCCGGCGCGCCTGATCCTGT
>JBDGVS010000218.1:0-4968 GCA_039585535.1 Gemmatimonadota bacterium
CCGAGTCCCACCGAGGCGGCGATGCCCACGGCGGCGCCCACGCCGATCAAAGCCAGTCCACTTCGAAGGACCATGCTGACCACACGCTGACGGTCGGCCCCCAGCGCCAGCCGAATGCCCATCTCTCGTGTCCGTCTCGAGACGTTGTAGCTCACCATCCCGTAGAGGCCCATGCATGCCAGCAGCAGCGCGAGCAGCCCAATCATGGAGAGCACGACCGCCGCCATACGAGGGAGGAAGTACACGTAGCCGAGGTGGTCGTCCATCGTGCCCACTCCCGTCATGAACACGCGGCTGTCGATCGCGAGCGCCTCCGTGCGAACCATGGCCGCCAGCTCCCCTGGCGGGGCGCTCCCGGTCACCACGACGGTGTAGCTTCCCGTCCCGGGCACGAACGAAGTCGCCGCCGTCGATGCCTGCGCCATTGGCTGATAGAGGTAAGGGAAAGGGGCTTCGCCCAACGACCAGATCTTAGCGTTGCCAACCACTCCCACCACGGTGATCGCGTCCGACCCGTCGGCGTTCGGGAGCAGTGTGCGGCCGACGGCGCTCTCGCCTGGCCAGTACCGATCCGCCGCTGCCTTACTGAGGACCGCGACTGGGGCCGTTCCGACGCGATCCGCCTCGGTGAACGCACGACCGTCGAGAAGCTCGATCCCCATCGTCTCGAAGTACGCTTCGCTGACGCGTGTCGTCTCGAGGACGTGGCGGTTCTGGTTCGGTGGGGGCTCCACGCCCGGGACGTCGAAGCCGATGTTGGACACTCCGAGTGAAAGCGGCATCCGGTTGGTGAGGGCCACGCTGGCGACGGCGGGCTGTGCCGAGAGGCGTCGAAGGAGTTCCTCGTTGAAGGCCGTCTGCTCTTCGGACGCGTACTCGGTCGGTGCGGTATCGATTCCGACGACCCCGGCGAGTCGCGTCCCGAAGCCGAGGTCCATGTCTGTCGCGGCCTGGAGCGATCGGACGAAGAGCAATGCTCCGAAGAGCAGGACGGTGGAGAGCGCCATCTGGCTCATCACGAGCACTCCGCGAGCTCCGACCTTCTTTTTGCCCCCGCTCGACCCCGCCTCATCCCGCAACGTGGCGGCGACGGGTGCCCGGGTCGCTTCGAGCGCCGGAGTGAGTCCGAAGACGATCGCAGCGATCGCAGCCGAGATCGCCGTGAACACGAGTAGCGGCATGTTCAGGCCCACCTCCAATTCGATCGGGATCGGAAGTGGCGGTTCCACCGACACGAGTGCACGGACAGCGAGTTGCCCCAGTCCGAGACCGAGTGCGGCCCCGAGGCTCGCCAGCAGGAGTGATTCGACCACGAGCTGTCGCAGGATGGCTCTGTGACCTGCCCCCATCGCCACACGGATCGCCATCTCCTTCCGACGGTCCGACGCACGGCTGAGGAGGAAGCCCGCCAGATTCACACAGGCAACCAGGAGGACCAGCCCCACGGCCACGAACAGGAGGATGGCCATCTGGGTGAGCGCGCGGTCGGCGCCCGGGTGCAGACGAACCTCCGAGAGCTGGACGCCGATGAGTCGAAAACGACTGCGGCGATCGGGATTGTCCGCCTGCCGCTCGGCATCCTCTCGCGCGGCGACGGTCTGAACGGCCGCCAGCGCCTGGGCTGGCTCTACGCCCTCGCGAACGCGAGCGGAGATGCTGAAGTCGCCGCTGTTCATCTTGGACGGATTCAGGTGGGGGTACGTCTGCAGCGGGACCCAGAAGTCGGTCCCGATTCCTGGAGCGAGCCGTCCCTTGAAGGAGTCGGGCACGATCCCGACGACCGTGTACGGTCGGCCGTTCATCCGGATCTCGCTGCCCACCAACGACGGGTCGGCTCCGTAGCGACTCTCCCAGTAGTGGTGCCCGAGCACCACGACCGGTCGGCCGCTACCCTCGATATCGTCGTCCGGAATCAGCGTCCGCCCGATCACTGCGTCGACCCGCATCACGTCGAAGTACGTCCCGGATACGATCTCGCCGAGCACCATTTCAGTGTCGCCGGTCGATCCCTCCAGTCGGGCCGTGAGCAGGCTGTGGTTGGTTACGCTCTGGAAGACTTCGGCCGCACCCTCCTCAATGAGCTCGAAATTCCGGTATGAGTTGAAGAAGTACTCGCCGTCATCGGTGAACGAATAGATATCGATCAGGCTCTCTGGGTCCCCGACTCCCCACTCCTGATAGAGGACCGCGTTCACCAGCGAGAAGATTGCGGTGTTCGGCCCGATGCCCAGCGCCAACGATAAGACGGCTACCGCGCTGAAGGCGGGGGACTTCGAAAGCGTTCGGACTGCGAACTTCAGATCTGACATCAGAGATCGCATGATTCCATCTCCTCGGCCGGAGCGGGGGGAGGCTCCGGGGGGCAGGGGCATTCCGCGGGTTTCTTTCTTCAGTTCGAGCAGACTCGGCGACAGGACGTCCAGCCAGTAGTCGCGTCGTGCGGCACGGGTGTCGGTTCTTGCGCTCGCCCGAAAGCGTTCCTCGAGGTCACCCGCGAGCGCCTCATGGAGGTCGTCCGGCAGGAGGAATCGCAGAAGGATCCGCGCAAGGAGAGGTGGTTGGGGGTCGGACAAGGGTCAGCCCTTCGCCGGGTCCGCGGCATCGACGTCCGGGAGTCCTTCCCACAGACGATCCATGGCTCCGCGCGCGGCGTGCACTCCGGCGATCCCTTCGGGCAGGATCTCGAAGAGTCGCTTGGCCTTCCCACCGCGCACCGGGGTGGGATCGGAGAGGCGCGAGCGGAGAAGTCCCTTCTTCTCCAGCCGGACCAGCGTGATGTACACCGCGCCCTGGGCGATGCCGCGTCCCGTGCGTTCTTCGAGTTCGTCGCGAACGGAGGCTCCGTACGCGTCTCCTGCGAGTCGCCAGACCGCGAGGAGTACCTGCTGCTCGAAGTCGCTGGGGATACCGGGAGCCATGCTGTCACCTCAAGAAATTCTCGTCTGGACCTATTCCATACGGTGTAGGGAATACGATGGTTTCAGCTGAATTCGAGGTGGAGTTGTTTCGCTTGTTCGGCTTTGTTTAACTAAACACTTGACGCTCGGAGGTAGTGGTATAGGTTGTGATGAACAATTAATTGAACAGGCCGCTATGGAGGCTTACTGACATGACTTTTCTCAAGCGCATGCGATTTGCAGTTCCGCTGCTCGCAGCATTGGCTGTGGGTGCGTGTGATGACGACGACGACACGATTGGGACGCCCGAGCCGGCGACGATCACAGCGACCGCTCAGGCGACTTCCAATCTTTCCACGCTGGTCACCGCCTTGGTCGCAGCCGACCTTGCGACCACCCTCGAGGGTACGGGACCATTCACGGTCTTCGCCCCGGAAAACGCTGCTTTTGCAGCCCTGGACGCCGCCGTGCTCGACGGTTTGCTCGCAGAGGGCAACGGTCCGCTCCTCGCTCGTGTGCTCGGCTTCCACGTCGTGTCGGGCACCGCAGCCTTCTCCGGTGACCTCACTGACGGTCAGACCGTAACCACTGTCGAGGGCGGAACGCTCACGATCGGGGTTTCGGCCAGTGGCGTGACGGTCAACGAACACAATGTGATCCTCGCCGACGTTGAAGCCTCGAACGGCGTTGTGCATATCATCGACGGCGTTCTCGTGCCCCTCGAAAACGATCTTTACGAGACCGCGGTACTCACGGAGCCAACGACGACGCTCGCCAGGGCCGTCCTGGCTGCGGGGCTCGACGACGACCTCATGGGAACTGGTCCGTTTACTGTCTTCGCGCCCGTGAACTCCGCGTTTGGTGCTGTCGACGCGTACACCCTCGGCGCACTGCTCGAGGCCGGTAACGTCGACATCCTCACACGCGTCCTCGGCTACCACGTGATCGTCGGTGAAGAGATCCTGGCCGCCGACCTCACGGACGGTGCCATGCGCACGACGCTCGAGGGTGGCATGCTCACCTTCGATCTCAGCACGCCGGGTGACCCGATGGTGAACGGCGTGAGCATCACCGACCCCGACATCAGGGTCGAGAACGGCGTCATTCACCTCGTCGACGAGGTGATCCTGCCCGAGTTCAACATCGTCGAGACGGCGATTCTGACCGAAGGCTTCAGCACGCTGGTCGCAGCCGTGGGTGCCGCGGATCTCGCGGGCACGCTCTCGGCCGAGACGGGCACCTTCACGGTGTTCGCTCCGACCAACGCCGCGTTCGAGGCACTGGGCGGTACGGTGGACCTCCTCCTGGAGACCGCCAACCTGCCGACGCTCGCGGACGTCCTGACGTACCACGTCCTCGACTTCGAGGCGGGCTCCGGCGCGCTGTCCGACGGCCTGATGGTCTCGACGGTCGAGACGGGTGAAGTGACCTTCACAGCCGATGCCGGATCACCGAGCGGCTTCAAGATCAACGGTGCCGACATCACGGCCGTCGACATCCAGACGTCCAACGGCGTCATCCACGTCATCGACGCCGTGCTCACGGAGAGCATGGACATCGTGCAGCGTGCGCAGGTCACGGAAGGCACGAGCACGCTCGTCGCGGCGGTCATCGCTGGTGACCTGGTGAGCACGCTCAAGAGCGACAATAGCGGGAACGGCTGGACGGTCTTCGCTCCGACAAACGACGCCTTCGAGGCGCTCGGCATGACCGTCGACAATCTGCTCGAGATGGACAACATGGGCATCCTCGCGGACGTCCTGACGTACCACGTCCTGGACGGCGCGGTCGGATCGTCCGCTCTCTCGGACGGTCTGATGGTTCCGACGGTCGAGATGGGTGAAGTGACCTTCACAGCCGATGCCGGATCACCGAGCGGCTTCAAGATCAACGGCGCCAACATCACGGCCGTCGACATCCAGACCGAGAATGGCGTGATCCACCTCATCGACGCCGTGCTCACCGAGAGCATGAACGTCGTAGAGCGTGCGGTCGTCACTCCCGAGACTCAGACGCTCGCGGCTGCTGTCGTCGCAGCGTCGACGAACGGAGCCGAGGACATCGCGGCGAC
>JBDGVS010000219.1:0-5510 GCA_039585535.1 Gemmatimonadota bacterium
CAGCGGATGAACTCGCCAACGTCGAGCGGAGGCTCTCGGCGTCGCGATCGGTGCTCGCCGAGGTCGAGTTCCAGTCTGAGACGACCTCGGACCAGATTCGCATCACGACACGCGATCTCCTGCTGACCCGCGAGAACATGGCTGCGAGCCAGGCCGTGCTTCACCGACGGCTGCGTGACATCTACAAGATGGGGCCTGCACGAACGGTCCAGGTGCTCCTGGGGGCGACCTCCTTCACGGACCTTCTGAATCGATACCGCTACCTCGAGCGGATCGCGGCCTTCGACCAGGCGCTGGTCGGGCGCGTTCGTCTACTCGAGGCGGAGCTACTCGAACAAAGCGAAGCGCTCCAGGACCGGATGGCGTTGCTCGGTACGCTCCGCCAGGACCGCCTCAGCGAGGTCGTCGAACTCCGTTCCGTCGAGGTCGAACACCAGACGACACTCCAGCAATATCGAGCTCGGGAACAGACGGCCAGTACACGGATCGATGAGCTTCAGGCGGACGAGGGCCGTATGGCCACCCTCGTCGACGAACTGGAAGCCCGACGCCTCGAACTCGAAGCACGACGCCGCGCGGGCGGGGCCACGATCAGTCCGGAGGACGCGGGTTCGCTCCAGTGGCCGAGCCAATGGAACCGTCATCCGCTGGAACGGGATCGGCATCTCCGCCGCCACCGGCACGCCGGTGGCGGCCGTGCGCGACGGCACCGTAGCCTACGCAGGTCCTTTCGAGGGGTATGGACCCACGGTGATTCTGGGGCACGGAGACGGCTTCTATACTCTCTACATGTACCTGGAAGAGATCGGAGTGGTCGAGGGTCGTGACGTGAGCGCTGGGCAGATCGTGGGGACTGTGGGCGGAGGAGACACTCCCGAAGGACCACACCTCGAATTCCAGATCCGGATGCCCTCGGACGGCGGCACGCCGGCCCAGGACCCACTCCAGTGGCTGCGGCCACCCGGCGGAGCCTGATCCGCCATGGCGCTCCATCCGCTCGTAGGACATAAGGAGGTCCGTACTGCGCTCGCGCGCGCGCATTGCGCCGACTCGCTCCCCGCCTCCCTCCTCCTCTACGGAGCCCGGGGCGTTGGCAAACAGCATCTCGCTCTCTGGCTTGCCCGGCTCACCGTCTGCGAAGATCCGGGCGATGGTCCGTGCGACCGATGCGGTCCTTGTCGCATGGCCCTGTCGCTGGAGCATCCCGACATTCACTGGTACTTCCCTCTGGCCCGCCCCAAGGGGGTCTCGGGAGATCGCCTCGCGGACGCCCTCGAACGCGCTCGTTACGAGGAGCTCTCCGAGATCCGTGCCGAACCGTTGCGACCCAGCTGGTCGAGTGAGGTTCGGGCCATCTATCTGGGCGCGGTGAAAGGCATTCGAGCGACCGCGAGCAAGCGTCCGACGATGGCCGAGGGACCGGTGTTCATTATCGGACAGGCAGAAACGCTCGTACCACAGGAGGCGAGCCAGGAAGCCGCGAACGCGCTCCTGAAGCTTCTCGAGGAGCCCCCAGGGGCGACCCGTCTGATCCTGACCAGCAGCGAGCCCGGACTTCTGCTGCCCACGATCCGTTCACGCACCGTGCCGCTGCACGTCCCGTCCCTTTCGTACGAGGACGTACGTGGAATACTCGAAGATCGCGGGGGACTCGAGTCCAAAGTCTCCGTTTGGGCGGCCCGCCTCGGTCAGGGCTCGCCGGGGAGAGCTCTCGCATTCCTTCCGGACGGAGACGAGTTGGGTCCGCTCGAGAAGATGCGACGACGTGCGTATGAGATCGTCGTCGCGGCGATGGCCAAGAGTCCGGCCGCAGGATATCGGGTCGCCATCAGCTTCCCTCCGGCCGGCGCACGCTCCCTTCTCGAACTCTTCTCGTTCGTAGAGGAATGGTTGCGCGATCTCGCGGCGGTGGCGGCGGGTGCGGAGGGGTCAGTCTTCAACCACGACGCGGTGACCCGGCTCCGAAGTCATGTGGACTCGTCCCGCATGTCTACCGTCTCGATCGTCGACGCCTTTGCCCATGTCGAGCGAGCGCGTGAACTCGCTCGAGGCAATGTGAACCCTCAGCTCGTCGTCTCCGGGCTGATTCGGGACCTGCGCGGCGTCCTGATTCCGAAGAGTCATGCCATGAGCGAGAGGTAGACGATGAATGCACGCAGCGATGGACTGACGCACCTCGACGAAGAGGGCCGCGCACGCATGGTGGATGTCACAACCAAGGGTGAAAGTCGACGCGTAGCCGTGGCCGAGGGATGCATCGTCATGGCCCCGGAGACACTTGAACGCATCGTCGAGGGCAGGACGGAAAAGGGCGACCCCATCCAGGTTGCCGAGTTGGCGGGAGTCATGGCCGGAAAGAAGACCTCCGACTTGATCCCTCTTTGTCACGCCCTGCCGGGTGCCTCCGTCGTGGTCCGACTCGAAGCGGACTCGAAGCTGCCAGGCCTCCGTGCGGAAGCAGAGGCGACGTACGCCGGCCGCACCGGCGTAGAAATGGAGGCGCTCACCGCCGTGTCGGTCGCACTACTCACCGTCTACGACATGGTGAAGGCCGTCGACCGCGGTATGCGGATCGAAGGCGTGCGGCTCCTCCGCAAAGAGGGCGGCGCTTCCGGAAGTTGGCACGCAGAGTAGCGCGCCGATTTTCAGCCCGCGCCGGTACGGACGGAGAAGATGGGCACCGTCAATGTTGCCCCGATCCGCAAGTATCGCGGTCTGATCTCCGGGTTGGCCGCACGGAGATCCGAGACGCTGATCCCGTACCGGCGCGCGATGTGCGACAGCGTCTCACCCTGCGCCACAGAATGCTCGACCACGGTCATGCGTCGGCCGGCCGGAATTGCCGCGTAGTTCGCCGCAAAGCGCGGCCCTTGCCCGGCCGGCACCCGCAAACGATACGCTGAACCCGGTGGGGTGAACCCGCGAAACAACTCCGGGTTGAGACGGCGCATCTCCTCTTCGTCGGTCTCTGCGGCACCCGCCAGAACGTCCATCGTCGTCGCCTCGGGGACGATCACGTGATCGAAGCGCATTGGTTCGGCCGGCCGCAGCGCATCGTACCCGAAACGCTCCGGATTGCTCGCCACGATGATCGCGCCGACAAGCTTCGGTACGAATTCTCGGGTCTCCCTCGGCCAGTGGTCTCGAAGCGCCCAGAACAGGCTGTCCGAGGGTGACTCCAGTGGCGCGTTCTCGCGCAAGATCCGACGGGCCCGATTCGGACCGCCGTTGTAAGCTGCGAGCGCGAGAAACCAGGAATCGAAATCGCCGTGAAGCTCCTCGAGGAAGTCCACGGCGGCTTCGGTCGACTTGTACGGGTTGCGTCGCTCGTCGACGAAGGCGCCGACCTCCATGTCGAACTCGCGCGCGGTGCCGGCCATGAACTGCCACATTCCGACCGCACTGGCGTGGCTTTGAGCCCACGGGCTGTACCCGCTCTCGATCAGGGGGAGATAGCGCAGCGAGGGCGGCATCTCCCGGGTGGACAGCGCAGAGTCCACCGTCTGTTCGAATACGCCCATCCGATCGAGAAAGTCGGGAAACCACGGGCGCGCCGCGTTCTCCCAGTAATCGATCCACGACCCGACCGCTTCCTGGAACTCCGGGTCCCTCGTCACAGGGGACGACACGATCGGATCGATGTACTCGTCGAGCGGCGGCGGTGAGAGGTACGCCACATCGTGGAGTGACTCGTATCCGACGGGCTCGACCTGAATGGCCGGCTCTACCACGGGTGTGGGGGGCGGACTCGGCTCAGACCGCAGGCCGAGCTGACTACATCCCGATCCGGCCAGCGCCGCCAATACCAGAGCCAGCCGCTGGATCATCACGCGTGGTAGTTCGGGGCCTCGCGCGTGATCGTCACATCGTGCGGATGAGACTCGCGCAGTCCGCCGGAGGTGATCCGGTTGAAACGCGTCCTGGTACGCAGCTCATCGATGGTGCCGACTCCGCAGTAGCCCATCCCGGCCCGCAAACCCCCGACGAGCTGATAGAGCGTGTCGGAAACCGGACCCTTGTAGGGAACGCGGGCTTCGATCCCTTCCGGGACCAGCTTCTTCTTTTCCATCTCGCCTTCCTGGAAGTAGCGGTCGGCCGACCCTTCTTCCATTGCCGAGAGTGACCCCATACCGCGTACCGTCTTGAAGCGCCGCCCCTCCAGGAGGAACGTTTCGCCGGGGGATTCGTCGGTGCCGGCGAACATCGAACCCATCATGACGGAGTGCGCACCGGCCGCGAGGGCTTTCACGATATCGCCGGAGTAGCGGATCCCGCCGTCCGCGATAATCGGGATCTTGCTATCGACACCGTCGACGGCATCCATGATCGCACTGAGTTGAGGGAGCCCGACACCGGTTACGACCCGCGTGGTGCAGATCGAGCCAGGTCCGACGCCGACCTTTACGGCGTCCACGCCACGCTCTGCCAGCGCCTTCGCCCCCTCGACCGTGCCAACATTGCCCCCGACCAGCTGCACGTCGGGGAAGCGCTCCCGCACGCGTCCTACCGCCTTCAGAACGGCATCGGCATGTCCGTGGGCCGTATCCACCACCAGAACATCGACGCCTGCCTCCACCAGGAGCTGTGCCCGGTCCAGATCGGATGCCGAGGCACCTACGGCCGCACCGGCGCGGAGACGTCCGTGCTCGTCCTTGCAAGCATTCGGGTAGGCTCGCCGCTTGAAAATATCCTTCACGGTGATCAACCCTCGGAGCTGACCCGCCTCGTCGACGACAGGCAGCTTTTCGATCCGATGTTGATGGAGAATCGCCTGAGCCTGCTCCAGGGTAGTGCCGACCGGAACGGTGACGAGATTGTCGGAGGTCATTACCGCCGAGATCGGCTTCGCCAGATCCTTTTCGAACTGCATGTCCCGATTCGTAATGATCCCGACGAGACGGCCGTCGTCCTCGACGATCGGCACACCGCTGATCGAGAAGCGCGCCATGAGCCCGTGAGCATCCTTCAGCGTGCCGTCGGATCGAAGCGTGATCGGATCGAGAATCATGCCGCTCTCGGACCGCTTCACCCTGTCGACCTCTTCAGCCTGCCGTTCGGGCGTGAGGTTTTTGTGGATGATGCCCATCCCACCCTCACGAGCCATCTGGATCGCCATCCCGGACTCCGTCACCGTATCCATCGCGGCGGCGAGGAGCGGGATACGTAGAGAGATGGTCCTCGTGACGAGTGACGAGACGTCGGTGTCCTTCGGGTGAACCAGGGAATGCCCCGGAATCAGCAGGACGTCGTCGAAGGTGAGGGCTTCCTTGGCGATTCGGCTATGGGAAGCGTCGGTCATGGACGGGGGGACCTTTCGGATAGCGAGAACGCCCGCGTGCGGCACCCGAGATCGGGGCGTCCACACAACGGGCGCAGAAGAACAGGGAGCGGGGTTACTCTCTCCATGGGGGATGATATCCCGACGCCGTGAGAGCGTCAACGCCACGCCCGCGCGCGATGGAGATCCGAGGCGTCAGCCCTCCTCCCGTGTCCCTCCCTGACCCCTTCTC
>JBDGVS010000220.1:0-5870 GCA_039585535.1 Gemmatimonadota bacterium
GCCCCGATCAATTGGGCGATTGCCAGGGGATACGACGAGAGCGGGGTGACGATCAGGCGCATGGTGCCCGCGATGGACGCGGGAGCCGGCATCTATCAGGTCCGCGAGCCCATCTTTTCGGACGAGACCGCCGGGGAACTCACGACACGGCTTGCCGAAGTAGGAGCGGCGGCGCTGGTCGAGGCGCTGGCGTTGATCGGTGCGGGCGTGGCGGAGGAGGTCGAGCAGGATCACGCGGCCGCGACCTTCGCGCCCAAGGTCGGACGTGAGGTCGCTCGGGTCGATTGGACCTTGGCGGCGCGTGAAGTGGCCGATCATGTGCGCGGCATGGATCCGGTGCCCGGCGCGTGGTCACCGCTCGAGGGTGGT
The DNA here is from genome assembly GCA_039585535.1 of Gemmatimonadota bacterium. GTDB lineage: Bacteria > Gemmatimonadota > Gemmatimonadetes > Longimicrobiales > Gaopeijiaceae > UBA2589. The sequence continues at coordinate 370 of JBDGVS010000220.1, forward strand.
GATCCCGTGAAGCTCTACCGTCCCACCGTCTGGTCCACGGAGGAAGTGGCCGCACTCGATGCGTCCGGACCGCCGTCGAATGGCGGTCCGCGTCGGGCTGGTGTCTCCGGTGAGCCGGGTCAGGTGCTACTGACCGATGTCAGCGACGGGCTCCTCGTCGGCACAGGAGACGGGGCTGTCGCCTTTGCGGAGGTGCAGCCGCCGGGCAAGCGACGCATGAGCGCATCGGACTGGATCAACGGCCGCGGCGTCGAGTCGGGGCAGCGATTCGGGTGATGCCCACCGCCGCCGGATCGAGTCTCCGGCTGCACGTCGTCACCGACGACGAGACCCTCGCCCGTGACGACTTCCTGCGCGTAGCAGCTACCGTCGTGGAGGCCGGGGCCAACCTTCTGGCGCTCCATGTGCGCGGCCCGCACACGAGTGGCCGTCGGATCCACGAGATCGCGCGCCAGCTGGTTGCCAACGTCGAGACTTCAGGGGGGACGCTCCTCGTCAACGACCGAGTCGACGTCGCGATGGCGATCGGTTCCATCGGTGTACATCTCGGACGTCGCTCACTTCCTCCTGGCGTCGTGCGTGACCTCCTGAGGCCCGGTCTGCCGATCGGCGTCTCATGTCATTCGCCGGAGAGTGCTCATCTGTTGGCGGGGAATGTCCGGGCGTCACCGTCGCACCCCGGGGCGCCGGGTCGGGGCATGCCGTGGCTCGCAGACATGGTGGCCGCAGCGGACGCGACTCCGGTTGCGGCGATCGGAGGTGTTCGGCTCAGCGACGTGCCCGACGTGCGTAACGCCGGGGCGACCGGGGTCGCCGTTCTCCGGGGCATCTGGAAGTCTCCGGATCCCGCCGCGGCCGTGGTCGAGTACATTGAGGGGCTCAACGCCGGTAACGAACGCAATGAGGAGCGGAAGTGAACGAAGCGGGCACGATCCGTGTGCATATCAACGGGAAGGAGCGGGAGATCCGGCCGGGGCTCACGGTCGGCGCGCTCCTGGAAGATCTCGAGCTGCACCCCGGCATGGTGGTGGTCGAATTGAATCGGGAGATTCTCGAGCGCGACAGCTACGGCGGTGTCGACGTATCGGAGGGCGACACCATGGAACTCGTACACTTCGTGGGTGGAGGTTGAGCAGATGGGTGACACGATGATCGACCAGGCACGGGCCCTCGATGGGCCACTCGTCATCGGTGGCGTGGAGTTTACCTCTCGCCTCATCGTGGGCACGGGTAAGTACACGACGAACGAGGTCATGGTAGACGCGATCCGAGCCGCTGGGGCCGAGATGGTGACCGTGGCTGTGCGTCGCGTGGATCTGGATCGCACGAAGGAAGAGGCGATCCTCCATCATCTCAGCCCCGACGACTTCTTTCTGCTGGCCAACACGGCGGGGTGCTACACCGCCGAAGATGCGATCCGCTACGCTCGGCTCGCTCGAGCGGCCGGATTCAACGAGTTCGTGAAGCTCGAGGTCATTGGCGACGAGCAGACACTGTTGCCGGACGTACAGGCCACGCTCGAGGCTGCCCGCATTCTGGCGGACGAAGGCTTCAAGGTGATGGCGTACACGAACGACGATCTGATTACCGCACTCCGACTCGAGGACGCCGGCTGCGTGGCCGTGATGCCGTTGGCCAGTCCGATCGGAAGCGGTCTGGGGGTGGTGAACCCCTACTTCATCCGGGAGATCAAGCGTCGTCTCGAGGTGCCGGTCATCGTGGATGCAGGTGTGGGTACGGCCTCGGACGCGTGTGTGACGATGGAGCAGGGCGTCGACGGCGTTCTCATGAACACGGCGCTCGCTGCGGCCGACGACCCGGTGCGGATGTCCCATGCGATGAAGCACGCGATCATCGCCGGCCGGCTCGCGTATCTTGCTGGGCGGATGCCGTCGCGGGAGATCGCGGTCCCGTCGTCGCCGACCACCGGGATGCTGGACTGAGCCGGACCAGCCCCGGCCGCGCGGCGGCCCTGGCGATTCGCCTCGAGACGGAGCGCGGGCGTCGGCTCGATCGTGCATTTGCCGGCGCGGCGCCGAGGTTGGCCGCGCGAGAGCGGGCGTTCGCGCATGAGCTGTCCTATGGAGTCACTCGGCTCCGCGGACGACTCGACCATCTGATCGCACCGCACGTCCGACGGGGGATCGAGACCGTATCGCCCGATGTGCTGGAGCTGCTCCGGATGGGAGCGTACCAGATCCTGTACCTCGACGGGGTGCCGCCGTATGCAGCCGTGTCGGAAACGGTCAGGCAGGTGCGCACGGTTGCCGGTTCACGATCGGGCGGCTTTGCGAATGCCGTGCTCCGCCGTGTCGCCGAAGCGGGGGACGGGCTCGATCGCTTCCCTGACTCGGAGACCGAACCCCAGGCGTTCCTGTCGACGTGGGGCTCCCACCCGCTGTGGCTGATCGAACGATGGCTGGAGCGGTGGAGCTCCGCTGACGTACGCAGTCTGGTCGAGCGGAACAACCAACGACCCGATGTCTACGTCGTCTCGCTCGATTCGCCCCCCGAGATCGCTGCGGCCCAGTTGGTCGAGGCTGGAGTCGAGGCCGTGACCGTGGGTGCAGGGAGCCGTTGTGTGCGCTTGCCGACAGCCTCTGGAGTGGCATTGGCGCTCGACATCCTGGGGCCCTCGATCGTGCAGGATCCGGCCGCGAATCTGGTTTCTCTCTATGCGGATGTTCCATCGGGCACGATGGTTGCAGATCTTTGTGCTGCACCGGGCGGAAAGCTTCTGGCCCTGCCCGCCTCGCAGCTTAGGATCCTGGCCGCTGACCGTTCGGAGTCTCGTATTCACGTCCTGAGAGAAAACGCCCAGCGCGTCGGCCGTTCGGTCGCGTTTACGGTCGCGGATGCGCTGCATCCACCGCTCCGGGAGGCGGACGTCGTCATGCTCGACGTACCGTGCACCGGGACGGGTACGCTTTCTCGTCACCCTGATGCGCGTTGGCGTCTCTCACCGACGGCGATCTCGGACATGGCGGCCCTCCAGGCCTCGATGCTCGAGGCGGCGTCTGATGTCGTGCGCCCTGGCGGTTTGTTGGTCTACTCGACGTGCACGCTCGAACCGGAAGAGAATTCGGATCGGATCGAGGCCTTCCTTTCGACACATCCCGAGTATGCGATGGAGTCGACCGCGGCCGTGCCGTCCGACTATCACGACGCGTCCGGGTGCCTGACGGTGACGCCGCAAGCGACCGGATTCGACGGGGCCTTCGCCGCCCGTATGCGGAGGGACGTGTGAAGCTCGGCGATTCCCTCGGGCGTAGCCGCCGCGGCCGAAAGAAGCAGCGAGTCCCGACGACGCCGGACGCCCCGAGGGAGTCGGGCGAGGCCGACGACACGACAGCGGCGCGTAGCCATCCAGCGTCGGATCACGAAGCCGCGGGGCAGACTGACCAGACGTTCGAGCCGGGGTCGCGTGGTGCGAGTGCGACGACGGGTGGTGTCTCCGCGCCGCGGTGGCCGGGTCTCTTTCCGCGGCTCAGCGGTCGCTCGCTCGCGGGATCGGTCATCGGCTTGGCGCTGGTCGGGTGGTTCTTCGGGTACACGGTCGCGACACGACTGGTGTTTCCTGCCCCACCCCCGCGCACCGATCTGGCTGACGTCCCAGACCTTCGGGGGCTCGGCATCGCCAGTGCGACCGAGCGTCTCACCGGAGCGGGACTCGACATGGGTGGCGTGGATTCCCTCCAGCACCCGAGCGTGGCTGCCGGAGTCGTACTCGGACAGTCCCCCCTCCCTGGACAGGTCGCGACGCCTGATCAGTCAGTACGAGTCACGATCAGCATGGGGCCACAGATGCGCTCTGTGCCGGACGTGCGTCGCCTCGATCGCGAGCGTGCGCGGGTGGTGCTCGAGACGAGTGGCTTCGTCGTCAGCTATGACACAGCAGAGGCCCAGGAGCCGCGAGGACGCGTCATCGACGTGTTCCCATCGCCAGACAGCGTTGTAGCGCTTCCTGCTGAAGTCAGAATTGTCGTGAGCACCGGTCCGCCGGTGATCGCCATGCCGTTCCTCCTCGGACTCGAGCAGTCGGAGGCGGAGTCGCTGCTCGATTCCCTCGGACTCGACGTCGCCGATGTCGAAGAGGTTTTCCGCTTCGGGCGGGACCAGGGGGTCGTAGTCGAGCAGCAGCCGGCCGCAGATACCGAGCTCGAGCGTGGCGGCCGCGTCCGACTCAAGGTCGGTCGCCGTGGCCTCGGAGGGGAACAATGACCTCCCCGATTCGTAAGATTTCAGCATGAAGCGCTCGTTTGTCCGCTCCCCGTATCTCTGGGCGATTGTTGGGGTCGCGACGATCGTGGGCGTCGCCTGGATCGGCCGTGAGAACTACCGGCCGGTGATCACGGGCGCGGACGCGCCGGACTTCACCTACGCCTCGATCGAGGGCGAGGATGTGCGGCTCTCCGACTTCTTCGGCGAGAAGGTCGTCCTGGTCAACGTTTGGGCCACGTGGTGCGGCCCGTGCGTGGTCGAGATGCCGTCGATGCAGAGGCTCTACGACTCGCTCGAGGGCGAAGATTTCGAGATTCTCGCGGTGAGTGTCGACGCGCCCTCCGGTCAGCTCGACATCGGCGGGAGGCCCGGGGGCGATCTTCGGACATTTACCGACGAGCTCGGTCTGACCTTCCAGATTCTCCACGATCCCGCCGGAGAGATCCAGCAGCTCTACCAGACGACCGGGGTACCGGAGAGCTTCATCGTCGGGAAAGACGGCGTCATCTACAAGAAGGTGGCCGGCCCTACGGAATGGGACGCGACGGTGAACGAAGAGCTCGTTCGCCGACTGCTTTCCTCCAACTAGGAGAGGGGCGTGGCCAGCCTCTCTCAGGCGCTTGTTCGGAATTGGCGCTTGAAGCTGTCGGCCCTCGGCCTGGCGGTGTTCCTTTGGGCGCTCGTCCAGAGCGAGCCGACGAATCCTGAGACGTTGTCGTCTGTGCCGATCCGCGTTCAGATCGCTGACACCGGCTGGACCACCTCGGGGACTCCCACGCCCGCCACTGTCGAGCTCCGGTTGGCGGGCCCAACGCGCGAAATCATCCGACTGGCACGTGATGGGACCAGCTTGCGTGTGCCGGTCGCGACCATCGGCTCTCAAGACACTACGATCACGCTGCGTCGTGAATGGGTGCAGCTCGGAGATCGCTCTGGGCTGAGCGTCGAGTCTGTCTCTCCCGCTACCGTGCGCCTCTCGTTCGAGCCGGCCCAGACCCGACTGGTGCCCCTCGCAGCGCGCCTTGCTGGTGAGATCACCGAACGATTCGCCCTGGCTTCGGAGATCGAGGTGTCCCCGCGACTGGTGCGAGTCCGTGGGCCGACGAGCCGACTCGGGAGTCTGGATTCACTCACGCTCATGGCCTTCGATCTCTCGTCGGTCACGCGCTCCGGTGCCTTCACCGTGGCTGTCGACACCGCGGGTCTCCTCGGCGCCTCTGTGGTGCCGCCGTTGGGCACGCTCACGATTCGGGTAGAGGACCGGATCGAGAGAGTCCTCG
>JBDGVS010000221.1:0-4853 GCA_039585535.1 Gemmatimonadota bacterium
GAATCGGCGGCCTCGAGAATCGCGTTCGCGGCGAACGCCGGCGGCACATAGATGACCGAGGTATTCGCGCCGGTCTGGGCAACGGCCTCGTCCATGGAGTTGAAGATCGGTGCAGAGGTGCCGTTCGGGCCTTCGAAGGTCTGGCCTCCCTTGCCCGGCGTCACGCCGGCGACGACCTGCGTCCCGTACTCCATCATCTGCCGGGTGTGGAACGAACCGTCCCGCCCGGTAATGCCCTGCACGACGAGCTTGGTATCGGAATCAATGAAGATCGACATGGGTCAGCCCTCCCCGTTGGCCAACTGAACGGCCTTTTCGACGACGGCGTCCATGGACGTATAAGCAGAGAATCCGGCCTTCTTGAGGATTTCGAGTGCGACCTCCTCGTTCGTGCCGGTAAGACGGATCACGATGGGAACCTTGATGTCGATTCGGCTCATCGCCTCGACGATTCCGTTCGCGACATCGTCGCAGCGGGTGATGCCGCCGAAGATGTTGAACAGGATGGACTTCACGGTCGGATCCGATGTGATGATCTCGAGCGCACTGACGACCTTGTCCGGGTTCGAGGAGCCCCCGATGTCCAGGAAGTTGGCTGGCTCGCCCCCGTAGTACTTCACGAGGTCCATGGTGGCCATCGCGAGGCCCGCTCCATTCACGCAGCAGCCGACGTTGCCGTCGAGCTTCACATAGGAGAGGTGGGCCTCCCGCGCCTTCGTCTCGGACGGCGGCTCCGACGAGTTGTCCCGCATGTCGGCCACGTCGGGACGGCGGAAGAGCTCGTTGTCATCGATGCTCATCTTCGCATCGATCGCCTTCACGTCGCCGTCTGGCGTGGTGATGAGCGGGTTGATCTCGGCCATCGATGCACCGGCATCGACGAACGACGTATAGAGCTGGCCGATGACCTTGGCCGCCTGCTTGATGTGGCTCGTGTCTTCGTACAGGAAGTTGGCCAGCCAGTACGCCTGATGGGGGAGGAGCCCGTAACGAGGATCCACCGCCAGCTTCCGGATGGCGTCGGGGTTCGTATCGGCGACTTCCTCGATGTCGATGCCGCCCTCGGCAGAGACCATGAACGTCGCCGCCTGCGTTTTCCGATCCACGAGCACACCGACGTACGCCTCGGTGTCGATGTCCTCTGCGGGCGTCACGAGAACCTTCTCGACCGTGAGACCGTTGATGTCCATCCCGAGGATGTTGGTGGCGTGATCACGGGCGGCGGCTGCGTCGGGCGCATACTTCACGCCGCCGGCCTTGCCCCGACCTCCGGAGTGCACCTGTGCCTTCACCATCACCGCACAGCCGAATTCGCTCGCGAAAGATTCGGCTTGGTCGGCCGTGGTCGCGATCTTGCCTGGCGGGACGGGAATTCCGGCCGCAATGAAACGCTCTTTGGCCTGATATTCGTGGATGTCCATGCGTTCTTGATCCGTGGGTCGGGAGCCTGCGAAGAGGCCGCAGGCGGAGAGCACGAAAAGTTACCAGAGGCCCGGAAGCCGATCAACGTCAGACAGCCGGTTTCCTACTTCGCGGCTGCCGCTCCGAGGTCCTGGATCAGCCGCCGCTGCTCTGGAGTTGCTGCAGGAGCGCACGAAGCTCGTCGAGAGCCGCCCCGAAGCCTTCCCAGTCCCCTTCACGAGCCCGGGTATCCGCCCGCTCGAGCAATTCAAGTGCTGCTGCGGGCCAAACACCTGTCCCACTCGCCTCGGCCCCCGCGATCGTAGCCGATTCCGAACCCGCCTCGACTGGGAGGCTGTCCGATTCCCCACCTAGCCCAGCGAGCATGATCACGGCCTCGGAGAGGGTCTCGGTCATCACGACGCGTCGACCATCGCTTACGACGAAACGACGAAGCTCAGGGATGGCGTCCGATGCAGCCGCGAGGAAGACCGGCTCCATATAGAGGAGCCGCTCTCCGACAGGGACGAGATGCAGGTGCCCCGTCCATACCTCGCTGCCGCCCGTTCGCCAGAGCGAGAATTGCTGCGAAATGACAGGATCCTGCTCGACGCGCGCCTCGATTTGACGGGGCCCGAGAACCTCGTCGGCCACCGGTACATCGAAGAGCACAGTCTCAGGACGACCTGAATTGTCGGTCCTGCCTGCGAAGATCGCGGTGAGATTCTCTCGACCCGCGGGTACGAAGACCGTAGTCAGCTGGAAACGCGCCTCGGTCTCTCCGGGCAAGCGGTAGATCCCGTATTCGGCCTCGTACGGCACCGGGGTCGTGCTCTTGGCCAGCTCTTCCGGAGCCCGCCAGACATCCTCCTGTCCGTGGAACGCCGGCGCCGTCTCCTGATGGTACTGGAGCAGAATCGAGCCCTGCAGGTTCAAAAGCGAACGTGGGTATCGGAGGTGCTCGCGCATGCCGGCCGGCATGTTCTCCATCGGCTGGAAAAGCCCCGGGTAGGCGGCTTCGTAGGCGTCCGTGAGCGGGTCGTCGATGGGCACACGGTAGAACGCGATGTCTCCGGTCACAGCATCGACCGTCACTTTCACGCTGTTTCTCATGTACCGAACGAAGCTCCGGGTCGTCCCCAGTCGTTGAACCGTCGAGAGCGGGAAGGCCAGCGTCCCCGTGAAACCCTCGAGCATCCAAACCACCCTCCCCCCTTCGACTACGGGGTAAGGAGCCTCCGGGAAGCGCAGGAAGGGCGCGACCTCGACCGCCCGGTCCACCACGCGCCGTCGGTGAATGAGACGGCTTTCGTCGTTGAGCTCGGACGAGAAGAGCAGGTTTGCGGCTCCGAAGTGCCACGCCATCAGCGCCGTGCGCGCCGTGGACGAAAGGAGAATGCCCTCCGGAAAATCGACCCCGGCCGTGCCCACGGTCGAGTCGGGAGCCAGATACTGGTCTGGCCCCGGCGTGACCACCGCGTACTCGGTCTGCGGTCGAGTACCGAAGAAGATTTCGGGGCGAACGAGCTCCAGACCACGGACTCCCGCAGCGCTGGCTTCAACTGCTGGAGGGATGCCCGCCAGGAGCATTTCGGGGCGAGCGTCTTCGGTGCGGCTGTTCGCGACGCTTGCGACGGCTCCCATTCCAGCCACGTACAGCTCACGCAGGTGAAGATTCTGCCAGTTCCCGTCCTGGATTCCGGAGGGGTCGACCTGCCGGACGGAGATCGCGACCGGTGTCGGGCCATTGGCAGACGGGTATCGATCGATCGCGACCCGGTCGAAGCCGTAGTAGCTGAAGCGCGCCTGCTCCTGCTCGTATGTCGTGAGCAGCGGATCTGTGCCCCAGATCGGCAACCCGGCGAACTGCCCGGTGGCCTCAGCCCAGTCCACGGGAGCGTCTGCGTCGTATGCGTAGGCGCGCCGATCCGTGTCGTGGAGCCCGAACCCAAGGCGGGTGAAGTCGAGGCTGTATTCGATGTAGGGAGTTTCCCGCTCGAGCTCGTTCGGCTCCACACGAAAGGACTGAATCAGATACGGATAGACGTTTCCGATCAGGACCGTGCCGAGGACGACGCCGGAAAACGCCAGGACGAGCGGAGTAGCCCGATTCTTCGCCGCCCCCCACGCAGTCGCCACACCCGCGGCGAGGCAGAGGATCGCGAGCGTCTGAAGGGCCGGCATCCGGGCCTGGTGGTCGGTATAGCCGAAGATCCCCTGAACGCTGGAGCCGCCGTCGAGGAGGAGCTCGTAGCGCCCGAGCCAGAGCCGCAGTGCGAGCAGGACAAGGAATGCGGCGAGAATGCCGCCGAGGTGTGTACGGGCCAGAGGCTGGGTCTGGAGCCGTCCTCGAACCCACGACAGCGCACCGGTTGCCGCGTATCCGGCCGTGGTGAGCGTGAAGAGCAGGAACGCCACGATCATGGCGTACGTGATCGCGCTCCCCAGGACGGGGAACCAGAAGACGTAGAAGCCGAGATCTCGCCCCAGGACCGGATCGAGGGTGCCCCATGAGGGCGCGGAAACCGCCAGCAGGACTTGTCTACCGATACCACGCGGGACGGAGGCCCCGAACCAGAGGCCGATGAGCGCAGCGGCGGAGGCCAGTGCCCACGTCACGAACCGCTTCGGGATCTGCTCGGAGATTTCGAGGTTGCCGAATCGTCGCCGGATCTGGATACCACCCAGGGTAGTCGCCGCTATCCGCAAGTTGACGAAGACCAGCACCGACACGAGCACGCCTGCGCCGAGGCGAACACCCCACTCCCAGGCGATTCTCCGCCAGAATACGTCGAGATATCCGGTCTGGGCGTGCCAGAGGATGTCGACGTACAGATGCGTGAAGGCGCGCCCAGCCCCAGCCACGATACCGATGGCCAGAATGATTACGACCGTCAGGCGCGTACCGCGCAACGCACTGAGGAGTTCGGCGGATCCTTTGCTCATGTCATCCGGCCAATGGAGTTCAGGGGAGCGAGACGCCCTGCTCCTGGAGCCAGGCCCCCACCAGGGAACGAATCTCGTCGAGTCGTTCCTGCGAACGGGCCTCGAAGCGCGCCACGATAACTGGCTGCGTGTTCGAGGTGCGTAGCAGCGCCCAACCGTCTCCGAAGAGCACGCGAACGCCGTCGACGTCGATCACTTCGTAGAGCGACGAGAAGTGCGTCACGGCGCGCTCCACGATCGTCCACTTCTGCTCCTCGGTCACATCGATCCGGATCTCCGCCGTGGAGACGTAGCTCGGAAAGTCTGCGATCCGCTCGGAGAGTGGACGGTCGGAGCGGCTCAGTAGCGCAATGAGCCGACATGCATCGTAGAGTGCGTCATCGAATCCAAAGTAGTCGTCCGCGACCATGATGTGACCGGAGAGCTCTCCAGCGAGGAGGGCCCCGGTTTCCTTCATCTTCACCTTCTGAAGAGAATGCCCGGTCTTCCACATGATCGGCTCACCA
>JBDGVS010000222.1:0-4849 GCA_039585535.1 Gemmatimonadota bacterium
CTCAGACGCTCGCGGCTGCTGTCGTCGCAGCGTCGACGAACGGAGCCGAGGACATCGCGGCGACGCTCTCCGGAGCGGGTCCGTTCACGGTCTTCGCTCCCATCGAGGCCGCCTTCGAGGCACTCGGAACGGACAAGCTGGATGTCCTTCTGGACCCGGCTAATGCCGAGCTGCTCTCGGACATCCTCCGCTACCACGTAATCGCCGGCTCCGCGGTGCCATCGAGCGCTCTGACGGACGGCCTGACGGCCTCGACGTACGACGGCGCTGACCTGACCTTCACGGCCGATGCCGGTTCGCCGAGCGGCTTCAAGGTCAACATGGCCAACATCATCGCAGTCGACATCGAGGTAGAGAACGGCGTCATCCACCTGATCGACGGCGTGCTCACTGAGACGCTCGATATTCCGCAGGTGGCTACGGTCAACGGGTTCTCGACGCTGGTCGACCTGGTCGTGACGGCCGGTCTGGCCGACGACCTGTCGTCGCCGAACGGTGACTTCACGGTCTTTGCGCCGACGAACGAAGCGTTCGCGGCCCTCAGCGCGGTACCGATGGGCCAGGACCTGATCGACGTCCTGCTCTACCACGTCGCGAACGGCAAGGTAGAGGCGGCTGACCTCATGGCCGGCGACAACCCGGTCAACAGCCTGCTCACCGGAGAGGGTTTCACCGTGAACGTCACTGGAAGCGACGTCACGATCATCGATGCCCAGATGAACACCTACAACATCGTCCTGACCGACGTTCAGGCCGAGAACGGTGTGATCCACGTCATCGACGGTGTGATTCTTCCGACCCCGTAGCTGCCATAGCTAAGCCACAGATCCAGGGGTCGGCGGTGCCCCCGGGGGGAAGTTCTCCCCCGGGGGTTTCGTTATTCAGCGCGGTCGTGTTCCAGCGTATACGACGGCCCGCGCCGTCGCCGCTCGAAACCCTGGCCGCGACATTCAAGTAGTAGGGTTGCGAGGCGATCATGGTGGAACTGCACGAAATCAGCGCGAGAGATCGCCGCCACCGCGAACGGCGGGTTTGGCGGTCGGGCCTTGCCGTGTCCGCACTCCTCCATCTGATCCTCTTCTTCGTATGGAAGGGGAATGTGATTCCGCCTTCGCCCTTCGCCGCCGCAGGTCCACGAGCGGGTGACGACCGGGCCGCCGCCGGTGGCCTCCAGGCGATCAATGTGCGAACCCCTCCGACTCGGCCGATCATCCCGCCGCCCCGTCCGATCGAGGTCGCCGTCGAGGTTGAGCCGGTTGAGTTCGAGCAGGAGATCGAGTTCGATCCGTCCTCTGTTCTGGGAGAACAGCCTGGGCTAGCCGAAGGGCCGGGTGTAGCCGATGGGACGGGAGCTGGAGACGGTGGAAATGCCGACGAAGGTTTCTATCGACTTCAACCGGCCACACCACGAGGGATGATCCTCCCGCCACAGAACCGAGATCTTCGTGGCACCGAGGTTCAGGTCTGGGTCTTCGTCGACGAGCGCGGTCGTGTGGTGGCCGACTCGACTCGTCTCGACCCACCCACCCGCGATGGGGGGTTCAACCGTCGTCTGATCCGCGAGGCGGCGGAGTGGTCCTTTCGGCCGGCGGTGCAGGAAGGTCGCCCGGTCGGATCATGGTTCCCCTATCGCATCACGATGTAGTGAGTCCGGGGACGGCGGTGCCGCTTGCCGATCCCCCGGTGTGGGCCGCACCATCCAGGATGCGCTCTCGCCTCATCTTCTGCTTCGGGGTCCTCGTGACCCTCGCCACCTGTGACGCCAGCGGCCCCACCGGAGCCTCGATAGGCGGCGGTGCCGCTCAGCTCGGGGCGGACGGGTACGGCAGGGACTGGGTCGGCGTCTACGTAGGGACGGGTCGTGGCGTCGTTGGCACGATGAATGTGGAGGTCCGTGACGCGCAATTGACGATTGTCCTCGACGCTGGAGAAGATCGACTTCCTTCTTGTCCGCAATGCGTGACCATCACGCTCGACACGCTTTTTTCGGCGATCAATGTCAGTCTGGCCGATCCACAGAGTGTGGTGGTGCGATACGTGGCCGAGGGCCTCACCAGGTCGCTGTCGATGGATCGGTTCAGTGGCGGCGGCGGCACCGCCAACGTCGTACAGGTCGGACTGACCATGGATTCGATCTCGGGCCCGTCGTCGATCGCCGACGTGACGTACGTGCTCGAGCGAAGGTAGGAGCCGGGGGGCAGGTGCCCCCCGACCCTTGGCTCACACACCTATTCCGATCGCAGCGCTTGGGACGGGTCCACGCCCGCGGCACGGGTGGCCGGGATCCAACACGCGAGCAGTGATACGCACACGAGGGTTACCGCCACGGAGACGTACGTGACCGGGTCGGTCGCGCTCACCCCGTAGAGGATCGACGACATCACGGAGCTGAGCGCTACGGCGGCAATGACTCCAACCACGACACCACCGCCGGCCAGCACCAGTCCCTGCCTCACGACCATCCCTCGCACCGAGGGCGCCGTCGCACCGAGTGCCATGCGCACCCCGATCTCGCGTGTCCGCTGGGATACCACGTAAGAGATCACGCCATAGATCCCCACCAACCCGAGGAGGAGTGCGACCCCTGAGGCAGCCCCCAGCAGGGCCATCGTGAACGACGTGCGCGACGTTGCCACCGCGACCACCGATTCCATGGTGCGGGGGTTCGAAACCGGGATCCGTGAGTTCAAGGCCTGAGCTTCTCGACGGAGCAGTGGTACGGCGAGGAGGGGGTCTCCGTTCGTCTTTATGACGACGTCCATGCTCCGGGTCGGCTGCGGCGCGTCGGCTTCTCCGCTGGTGGCGGGCCAGTACACCGTCTCTGGTCCGGCTTCCTCCATGGACTCGTAGTGGACGTCGTCCACCACACCGACGATCTCGTACCAGTCTCCCGGGCCGGCATTGATGCGGCGCCCGAGCGGGCTGGCATCGGGCCACCAGATCTGAGCGAAGTCCGCGCTGACGACTGCGACACGACGACCCTCCGCTCCGTCACCGCGCTGGAAGGAGCGTCCTTCGAGGACTTCGATCCCCATCGTCTCGAAGTATCCGACCTCGACCGAGTTGTGCTGGGCGAAGATCGGCTCGTCGCCCGGCTCTCGGGGCTCATCTTCGATCGCGACGTTGTAGTACGGCAGTCCGGAGGCGAGCGGAGCGGACGAGGCGAAGCCGACCGACTCGACGATGCCCTGTGCCTCGAGGCGCTCTCCGAGCGTCCGGAAGAAGCCAGCGGTCTCCTCCCAGCCTTCCATCTCCGCCGTCGGAATCGTCAACCGTGCGGTCAGGACGTTCTCCGCGTCGAAGCCCGCATCGGTGGAACGCAGAGCCTGGAAGCTCCGGAACATCAGACCGGATCCGACGAGGAGTACGAGCGCGAGCGCCATCTGGGTTACCACCAGACCATTACGGAGTCGGTGTCCTCCCCGGCCTCCCGTGGATCCATGGGCTGCCCCGTCCCGGAGCTGAGTCCCGAGGTTGTCGGCCCGGTACCGGACCAGCGGGAAGAGGCCGAAGAAGACCGCGCACCCAACGCCCATGGCGAGTGTGAACGAGAGAACCCGCAGGTCCAGGCCGATCTCGGCAACACGAGGCAGGTCGGCCGGCACGGCTTCGATCGCTAGCCGGAGCGCCACCCACGCGATCGCGATTCCGAGAACGCTGCCCGCGGCGGCGAGTGCCGCGCTCTCGCTCATGAACGATCGAATCACCTGCCCGCGTCCCGCTCCCACCGCCACTCGAAGCGCCAGCTCGCGTTGCCGACCCTCCGCGCGCACCAGCAAGAGGTTCGCCACGTTGGCGCAGGCGATGAGCAGCACGAAGCCGACCGTGCCGAGCAGGATCCACAGCGTGGTGTCCATGTCGCCGACCAGCTCCTCCTTCAGCGGACGTACCACGGCACGAAGGTTTACCTGGGCAAGGAAAGCGGGGGCGCCCGAGTCCGGGAAGAACTCTGCGAGGCGCCCGATCAACCCCTGCAGTTCCGCGTCCACGGATTCGATCGTCTGACCCTCGGCGAGGCGAGCGACGCCTCCGAGGCCGAAGTTGGCGAGCGGCGCACGCGCGGGATCGATCTGAAGGGGGATCCAGAGTCGCGGATCCTGATTCGGGTGGCCGAAGTCCGGCGGCATGACTCCGATGATCTGGTGCAGGGTTCCGTCGAGATCGAGGGACTGACCGACGACGGAGGGATCTCTCGCGAATCTGCTTTCCCAGAGCCCGTCGCTCAGTATGGCCACACGGTCGGCGCCCTCTATGCCTTCCTCTCCACTGAAGGTGCGGCCGACCGCGGCATTGACGCTGAGTACGTCGAAGAAGCTCGGGGTTACGACCTGCACCGGCAGCCTCTCGGCTTCACCGCTCGAGACGAGGTTCCTGCTCGTCCCTGCATAGAGTGCGAGACTCTCGAGTGAGCGAGCCTGCTCGGTGTAGAACACGTACAGGCCGGTCGACATCGGGAGTTGATCGCGGCCTTCTCGCCCATCGTGGCGGATGGCGATCAGATCGTCCGCATCGTCGAAGGGAAGTGGGGACAGCAGCACGCCGTCCACCAGCGTGAACACCGCGGTGTTCGCCCCGATTCCGAGCGCGAGCGTCCCAACCGCGATTACGGTGAAGGTGGGGTACCGGATCAGGCTTCGTACGGCGTGCCGGAGGTCGTTGAAAAGGCCCGTCATCGTCATCGTTTCCTTTTTTTCCCAAAGGGCATCAATCAGGCAGGTCAAAACACGCACGCGCAGGCGGAGCACGGCGATTGCAGAGGGTGTGCCGCTGCGGTTGAGGCGCTGCCAGGCGTAGGCGATCTCGGCTTCCCATTCGCGGCTCCATGCGGCGCGGCGCTTCGGAGGAACGA
>JBDGVS010000223.1:0-7129 GCA_039585535.1 Gemmatimonadota bacterium
CCTCGCGAGCGCCATGCCCGTTTCCGCTCAAGACACGCATATGGAAAAGGCGCTACGCGTCCTGACTACGACCCCGTTGGTCGACGGCCACAACGATCTGCCCTGGGCGATTCGCAACAGCGAGTCGGCGCCGCACGACGTCGAGGCTTCGGAGCATGACCTTCGGGCCACGACTCCCTTCCATACCGACATCGCTCGGCTCAGGGAGGGGCGCGTTGGTGCCCAGTTCTGGTCCGTCTACATCCCGTTCGAGGCGGTCGGAGAGGGCGCTGCGAAGGTGCAGCTCGAGCAGATCGACATCGCGCACCAGATCATCGAGAAGTATCCGGAGACTTTCGAACTCGCGCTTACGGCCTCGGACGTGGAAAGCGCGTTCGGCGGCGGGCGCATCGCGTCGATGCTCGGAATGGAAGGTGGCCACGCGATCGAGAATTCCCTCGGTTCGCTGCGGGCATACTACGCACTCGGCGTGCGGTACATGACGCTCACCCACAACGGCACGCTCGACTGGGCCGACGCCTGTTGTGACGAAGCCCGCCACGGCGGGTTGAGCGAGTTCGGGACCGAGGTCGTTCGCGAGATGAATCGAATGGGCATGCTCGTCGATCTCTCCCACACCTCCCCAGAAACGATGAATGACGTGCTCGACGCCGTCGAGGCTCCCGTCATCTGGTCGCACTCTTCCGCACGGGGGATCCACGATCATCCGCGTAACGTGCCGGACCAGGTGCTGCGTCGGCTTCCGGAGAACGGCGGCGTCGTGATGGTCACCTTCGTGCCCGGCTTCCTCACGTCGAACGACGAGGCGACCATCGCGGATGTGGCGGACCACATCGACCACATCGCGAATCTGGCCGGCATCGATCACGTCGGGATCGGCTCGGACTACGACGGGATCGAATCGACGCCCGTCGGGCTGGAGGACGTATCGACGTACCCGATGCTCTTCGCGGAGCTGTCGCGTCGAGGCTGGTCTGAAGAGGACCTCGCCAAGGTTGCGGGCGAGAACGCGCTTCGGGCGTGGCGTGAGGCCGAGGCGGTGGCTCGCCGGCTACAGCGCGAACGTGATCCGTCGACGAAGACGATCGAGGAGATGGACGGCACGATCGGCGACGATCGATGAGCGCCCTCCCGCGGCCGGCCGCCGGAGAGTATGCGGAGTACTACGGCGGTTACGTTGGCGAGGTACCCGATGGAGATATCCTCGAGATCCTTCGAGATCAGCTGGGTGAGACGCTCGCGCTTCTGCAACGTGTGCCCGCGGGGCGGGAGACGTTCCGCTATGCGGAGGGCAAATGGAGCGTGCGCGAGGTCGTCGGTCACCTCGTCGACACCGAGTGGCTCTTCGCCTTCCGTGCACTGGCGATGGCCCGAGAAGAGGGGGTCGACCTCCCGGGGATGGATCAGGACGTCTGGGTCACGTCGAGCCGCGCCGACGAGCAGTCACTCGAGTCGTTGTGCGGTCAGTGGGCCGCGCTTCGCAGGGCGACCGTGTACCTCTTCGCGATGATGGACGAGGCTCAGGGTGCCCGGAGTGGTGTGGCCAGCGGGAACTCGTTCACGGTGCGGAGTTTCGCGTGGATCATCGCGGGGCACGAGTTGTGGCATCGATCGCTGATCGAACAGCACTACATGGAGGATGGGGCGTGAGCGGAGTGGAGGAGGAAGGAGTAGTCGAAGGCGGTGCGAAGGTCGGTGCGGACAACGCGGGACGTGACGACGATCGGAGTCGCCTGCGTCGGCGGGATCGCGGGATGGATGATGCGTGGGTCCGGGCGTTCATGACGGCTGCGCCCTTCGGGTATCTCGCTACCGTCGGTGACGACGGGCAGCCTTTCCTGAATTCCAACCTCTTCGTCTACGACGAAGATCGACACTGCATCTACCTCCACACGCACCGAACCGGACGGACGCGGGACAACTTTGACGGCGCCGAGAAGGTTGCGTTCAGTGCGTCGGGGATGGGTCGACTCCTGCCCGCTCCAGAGGCTCTCGAGTTCAGTGTGGAGTACTGCGGAGTCAACGCGTTCGGTACGGGCCGAGTGATCGAAGACGTCGAAGAGGCGAAGGCCGCCCTCCAGGCCCTGCTCGACAAGTACGCTCCGCACCTTCGCCCCGGTCCAGACTATCGCGCGACCACGGACGAGGAACTCGCCCGGACCGCCGTCTTCCGGATCGACGTCGAAGCCTGGAGTGGCAAGCAGAAGGAAGTCGAGGCCGACTTTCCTGGCGCCTTCGCGCTCCCCGATTTACCGGTGCCGTTCCCTTCGAGGTCGGTCGAGTCGGAGTAGGTCCGTCCGCGGTCAGGCCCCGACGGGATCGTCGGCGCTGGCACGGAGCTGAGTCGGCGGGAGGCCGGGGGTGAAGAAGAGCATCGCCCCCGCCACGACGAGGGCGTTCGTCACGGCGAAGAAGAGAGCCTCCTCGACGGGAAGGCCTCCGATCAGCCACCCCGTAGACTGCTCTGGACTGATCGTCCAGACGCCGGCTCCGATGGCGATGCAGTCGGCGACCGCGAGGTAGAGCGTCGCCGTTGCCCATGCGAGGGCGCTCTCACGCCCGAAAGCTTTCAGGCCGCTCCACGCTCCGGCGGTGAGCGCACCCAGCGCCGGAAACGCCCAGACGAGGATGAGCCCGAAGTAGGTCCACTCGGGCCCCGCTCGGAGGGCCATGACCCCGCCGACCAGTCCCACTCCCACCAAACCCCCGCCGACGATCAGCGCCGTCTTGATCGCGTGACGCGTCCACCCCGGTCGTTCGAGTCGAGCACGCCGGGACAGGAGCGCCAGCAGCAGCGCCCCGGTCAGCACGGGCTGCAGCACCATGAATGCGTACTCCTCGTAGGGGACGCCGAGCCAGGCCCCTGTCACCCGATCCTCGCCGTACCACCATACGCGGTTCGCGATCAGGTACTGGTCCCAGCGGGCGGTGTAGAGGAGTGCGAGCGGCGAAACGCCGAACAGGGCGACCAGGGTGCGTCCTCCGAGTCGCTGGCGACAACGGAGCGCCCATCCGCACAGGAGTAGCGTCGGGCCGGCGATGAAGACGAGATGGAAGTGCAGGTAGGTCAACGGCCTGTCTGGTGCCCTAGCCGTCGCCGTGCTTGCGCGCGAGGGCCGCCAGCCCTGAATCGATCTCGGCCCGCGGAATCCAACGCCCCCGCACCATGACGCCCACCCGGTCCGTCAGGTTCGACAGATCCTCGAGGGGGTTCGAAGCCAGCAGAACCAGGTCTGCTCGTTGTCCGGGTGCGATCGTCCCGAAGCGGTCCGCGCTCTTCAGATGGTCCCGGGCGTAGCGACCCACCGTGACCGTGCCGCTTTCCAGGATCTGCTGGTTGGTCATTCCCGCTTCCGACATCACGGCGATCTCCCGGTGCAGGGCGAAGCCGGGGACGTTGAACAGCTGAGGCGAGTCCGTGCCCATCATGATGGGCGCACCGG
Organism: Gemmatimonadota bacterium; assembly: GCA_039585535.1. GTDB lineage: Bacteria > Gemmatimonadota > Gemmatimonadetes > Longimicrobiales > Gaopeijiaceae > UBA2589. Next base: position 3,444 of record JBDGVS010000223.1, read on the forward strand.
CGTCAGCGAGTTCCTTGAGAATCCGGTTCCTCAGGTCGAGGAACGCGCGCACCGCACCGGGATCCTCCCGAGGGCCGCCCGCGGACTGGCGGCGCCACGCATTCCGTTGAGCCTCGGAGACGTATCGCATCTCGGGGAGGCGCAGGAATGGCTCGGCGTCCGTGGTTCCGTAAAGGTTCTCCCACAGATACATCGTCGGGACGACGTAGGTGTCGTGCTCCACCGTCAGCCTGACGATCTCTCCGATCTTCGCTTCGTCGACGCCGTTGACGAGCCCTTCCAGACTGATGGCCTGGCCTGTATTCACCTGGGCTACGACGTCGTCCGAAGCCACCGCCTGCACATAACCGTCGAGATGGTCGACCGTCGACATGCCGGTCTCGATCGCATGGACAAGGCCGACATCCGTCGGCACGTGCCCTCCGTACGTGAGGCCGAACTCTGCCGCCACCTCGACCATGCGATCCCAGCTCTCGCGTGAGACGCCGGGGTGGATCTTCTGGAGGTCGTACCCGGCCTCTACGTGCGTGCGGATGAGCCGCTCCGCAGCCTCGGGCGTCGGGGCCGAGTTGCCGTTGATCGACGGCGCGCCCACGTAGAAGGTCGGACCGAGGACATCGCCGCGGCGGAGCTCCTGGGCGAGGGGGATCTGGTACTCCGATCCCAGCATTCCACGGATCGTCGTGATGCCGTTGGCCACGTAGAGGAAGAGGATGTCTTCGACGGCCTCGCGGGGTGGGTCGGCGCCAGGTGGTACGTGGGCGTGCATCTCGGCGAGCCCGGGCATCAGGTACTGTCCGCTGCCGTCGATGATCGTGGCCTCCGTGGTCACCCGTACGCTTCCGGAGGCTCCGACTGCGGTGATGACGCCGTTCTCCACGACGACAGTCTGGCCCCGGACGACGCCTTCGCGGTCCATGGGGAGAATCGTCACGTTCGTGATCGCGAACGATGCGGCGGAACGTTGAGGCGTCTGTGCCTCGGCCGCCGTGGCGGCCATGGCCAACATCGCGAAGGTCAGTGTCCCTCTCATCATCATCATCCCACCTCCGTGTGGTCGTACGGTCACGTTGTTCCTGTGCTCCCTCGACGGACTAGCCGTTCGAGGTACCCAACCATTCGCGCGCTTCTGCGTGTGAGTTGCATGCCTGAACGGACAGGCCGGCTTCCCGTGCGAATCCGCCCTCCGCCGCGAAGTGATCATGGACGTCGGCGGCTGCGACGACGGCGAGCCCAATGATGCGGTCGCGGTACGCTCCGAAGATCGCTCCCGTGGCCGCCATCTCCTCGCTGGACTTGGCTGAAATCCCCGCAGCGCCGCTCATGTCGAGGAGCACCGGCACGCGCTGGGGGGTCTCGGTATCCTCGAACGCTCCGAATGCTTCGGGGTGAAGTCTCCGTCCACTGTCAGAACGAGGACTCCGTCCTTCAGTCGAGTGAACACGGGCATCTGGTATCTCCTGAATGGCTTCGTGCCGGGCGGGGCGAGCCGCAAGATGTCAGACTGCCCCGCGGCCATGCAAGAAAGTCAGCGACCTCCCGAGTACCGCGGTCCCACCCTACATTGCCCGTATCCTCAGTGGCCGTTCGACCATCACCGGAACCGCTTCATGCTCGAGTCCGAGGGGAAGAAGGAACTCACCGGCATCGCCCGATCAATCGACACGCTCTTCCTTCGAATGGAGGGGGGCGCCCCGGCGCTCGAAGAAGTCGACGCCTCGGTCGCGCCGACGGGCGAGGTTTCGTCCATCGCCGACGACGGGGAGATCGCATCCTCGACCGACGCCGTGGTGGTGCCACCGCCGCCTGCGGAAGCTCTCGCGGAGGAAGCGGCAGCGACGGCGACCGACTGGGCGGACGAGGCGACACCCTCCGACGCCCTCACCGAGATGGAGTTGGCCCCGTCGCCCGATCCAGAACCTCTCGATACGGAGGAGCTCGAAGCGGTCGAAGTGCTGGAAGTGGTCGAAGTGCTCGAAGCGGTCGACGACACTCCCGACGGCGATCTCCCTGAGGTAGCCGAACTTCCTGCGCCCGAGCCGGTCGAAGCCATCGTCGCCGAGTCGATCGAGACACCGGAGGAGCCGCTCGCTCCGGTTGAGCCCACTAACGAGGAAGATGCGCCGCCGACGGAGCTCGACCTTGCGGTCGATGCGTACATCGGCGGAGATCTCGAGCGGGCGTCCGAGATCGAGCGAGTCGGGCGGGAGATGGTGGAGAGACGTGAGCTGGCCCCGGTCGCGCGGGCCGTTGTGCGGCTGACCGTGGCGGCCGGCGACCCTCCTGACGCCTCCGTTTACGCTGTGGCCGAGTCGATCACCGAGTCGATCGTGCTGGAACATGTTGTCCGGCAGCTCGGCGGTGAGCGGGTCGAGGAGACGCGGCAGGAGTGCTACGGGGCGTGCCGCACCATCGGGGAGCCGATGGCGCATGCGCTGCGCGAGGGGCTCGGGGATACCTCCACCGACCGGCTGGCTCGCCGGAACTACTGCGACGCCTTGCTCGCGATGGGAGACGTCAGCCGGCCGACCATCGACGAGATGGCGCTCGACGATAATCGCTTTCTCGCGCGGAATGCGATCGCGATGCTCGGCGAAATCGGAGGGGCAGATGCACTCGAATTGGTCACGCCTGCGCTCGGTAACCCTGACGCCCGTGTGCGCCGTGAAGCGCTCCGTTCGCTCGCGAAGATCGGCGATGCGGATTCTGGTTCGAAGCTCATGGAGATGGGACTCCTGGACGATTCCGACGAGGACGTCCGCGTCGCTGCTGCGATCACCGCTGGAGAGTTACGGGTAGCTCGGGCGCTCAAGCCGCTGATCGCCATGCTGGACGAAACCAAGGATCCGGATCGTGCGATCCCGTTGATTCGGGCGCTCGGTCTGCTGGAGGATCCGGGAGCAGTGCCATCGATCGAGAAGTGGGCCGTGCCCGCGCTCTTCTTCAAGCCGCGCACCGATGCCCGGATCGCGGCCTACCGGGCTCTGTATTCCATCGGCACGCCACACGCGGTCAAGCTCCTGGCGAAGGCTTCGAGTGACAAAGACGCCGCCGTTCAGTCCGCCGTGATGGGCATGCGAAAGAGTGAGAAGAAGGAGCCGAGCGGCGAAGCGTCAGACGAGGCGTAACACTCGGTCGATAGCAGCCACGAAGGCAGGTACCTCCCGAAAGGCCTTCCCGAACGGGAAGGAGTCTTGTGCGGAGTGCCCGAACAACCTCGTCACGGTGACGTCAGGACGTGTGGACGTAAGGGCGGCCTGAAGTCGGTACGCCTCGGTGAACGGGATGAGGTGGTCCTTTCGCCCGTGCAGGAGGCTGACGGGCTGCTCCACGTGGGCGAGCGCTGATGTGGGATCGATGAGCGGATCAACGCCGCGGCTCGCCAGGGCAAGACCCTCAGCAAGCTCGGTCGGTGACTCGACGTCGGCGGTCGACCCCCCGGGGCTGTTCGAGGGGCGCGCGAAGAGGTCGAAGAGAGCCCTCCTCTCTTCCGCGATGGACGCACGAAGCTCCACGATCATGGGGTCGTAGACCGGATGCCAGGAGGCCGAACCATCATCGCCCGCGAATGCCGCGAGTCGGCGCAAGGCGTCGGCGACGTCGGTCGCGTCGGTATGGTCGGGGACTGCCGTGAGGTAGTTGGCGGCAACGATCCAGCGGCCGTATGGGTCGGGCCGCAGCGTGTG
>JBDGVS010000224.1:0-5900 GCA_039585535.1 Gemmatimonadota bacterium
CGTTCTCGGTCGTGCGATTCACCCGGGTCGAGACGGGATGCGTATCGAACGTCCCGTCCGGTGCCGGGTTCAACAGCGCGGCGAGCCGCTCCGGTGAGGAGGTCCGAGCAAGCCACGTGTCTCGCTCATCCGGGGCGATAACCAAGGGCATTCGGTCGTGGACCGAGCGCACATCAGCATTCGCCTCGGTCGTGAGAATCGTGAACGTGTAACGGGCATCCAGATCCGGCCGCTGCCACGTCTCCCACAGGCCGGCGAACGACACCAGCCCCCCACCCCGTGGATGGAACCAGAAGGGCTGCTTCACGCCATCGGTAGCGGGTGATGGCCGGCTCCACTCGTAGAATCCGTCGGCCGGCACCAGGCAGCGCCGACGCCGATACGCCTCCCGAAACGATGGCTTATTCGCAACGGACTCAGCGCGCGCGTTGACGAACCCCGTGCCCGGCTCATCCATCCAGGCCGGAGCGAGACCCCATCGAAGAAGCCCGATCCGACGACCTCGCCTGTCCTCGGCCACGACGGGGGCGTCCTGTCCGGGCGAGATGTTGTAGCCGGCGAACCAGTCGTAGCTCAGCTCACCCACGCCGAACGTTTCGACGAGCTCCTCCGCGGGCGTCGCCAGCGTGTATCGGCCACACACGCCGGGCTCCTACTCCTCGTCCAGCGGCCGCGGAGCGGGCGGGTGGTCCAGGTACTTCCCCTCGTCGAAGCGCCGCCTTCGCATCAAGAGCTTCTCCCCTGCATCCTCCAGTTGGCGGAAGCCGAGAAGGTGGAAGAGCTGACGCGCGAAGTAGCGCGCGATCCGCTTGTCGACGACGACTTCGTCCTGGCGACCCTCGACCCGTGACACTCCGGGCAGCCAGTGAGCCACGCGAGAGAGTTCGGCCCGACGCAGCACCATGGAGACGCCCATCCAGAACGGTGGGAACTCCCGAACCAGGAAGAAGCCGTCCTCGCCTTGCTCCTGATAGAGGGGCATGAGCAGCCGACCCGACTCACCAAGGACGACATCACCCTCGGCATCGCTCGCGACCACATCGCCCTCTTGAACACGCTGGAAGTTCCGATAGCCCGGCGTCATGCGGAAGCCGTCTCCCGGCTCGACGTCTCGCTTGTACCGCATCTCGAGCGCCCGGGGCACGTATTGCGAGTCACGGGCCAGGAGCTTCCGCGCCTCTGTCACTTCAGGCACGAGCCGCTCGGGGAGAAGACCAGGCACGAGCCGTTCGGGGAGGAGACCCGCGCTCACGATCGCGATCCAGATGGCCGCCTCGGCCCGATCGATCGCCTCGGGTTCGTCGTGCTGCCCCGTCTCGATCGTGAGAGCCACGATCCCGTGCTCGCTGAGCAGATTGAGCAGGGTGCCATCGACGAGCTCTTCGAGACCGAAGATCATGGGCACCGGGAATGACGCGGCGAACGCTCGATGCGGCAGGGAGTCGGTGAACGCGGAGAAGATCCCACCCGGTCCTGACGTAGTGTGCAGGTCCAACGCGTAGACCGGTCCGTCGGCGGCTCGAAGAACTCCCTCGATCTCCCAGAGTAGTTCGACCTGCTCGCGATCCTCGACCGTGTGGTCTTCGTGTTCGTCCGAGCGCAGGCTGGCCAGTCGCTCCGGCGTCCAGGCACGGTTCAGGTCACGATCGACGAAGCGACGACCGGCCTTGAGCGCGCTCATGTTCCCGGCGAACGCGATGATACGGCCGGCCACGTCCCCGTGACGCCCTTCCAGCGCGGAGAGCACACGCCGCACAGCGTGCACACCTGCGGGTTCGTTCCCGTGGATCCCGGCCACAAACAGCAACGTGGCTCCCGGCTCTCCCCCTTCGAGAGACCCGATCCGCCGGTCCGCCACCTCCGTACCGCGCCTCATCTCGGCGACTCCGCCACTCATCAGTCTCGCTTGCCGAGGTGATCCTCGAGCAAGTCATACGCGAGTGGCATGAAGTCGGACTCACTCACGATTCCGACCAGCTTCCCGTCGTCGACTACCGGCAGACAAGAAACCTCGTTCCGGCGCATCGTATCGATCGCCTCGAGGGTCGGCGTCTCTGGAGCGACCGAGACCGGATCGCGCACCATGATGTCGCTCACCGGCGGAGCTTCATTGGTGGTGGGGTCGAAGCCCTCGGCCATCAAGCGAAGCACCGAGCGATAGGAAACCATACCGACAAGCTTGTTCGCGGCATCCTCTACGAGGACGTGCCGGATGTTTTTCCGCTCCATGAGGAACGCCACCATGTCCACCAGCTCACCTTCGTCTACCGTGAAGAGCGACGTGGTCATGAGCTGTTCAATCCGTTCGTAATTCAGACGCCACCCCCCGGCTTCGCGAAGCTCTGCATCGGTCCACAAATGACACGGTGTCCCCGAGTGCTCTCGTGCGATCGCACCTGCGGTCACCGCGGCCAGCCGCTCTGACCGAGTCCCGTGCCCGCGCATTCGCTGAAGCGAGCGCTCGGTCCACCGGGCCCCGGTCGTTCCCGACTCGACACGCTCGCGGATGATCCCCAGATAACGGTCGATGTCGTTCGAACTCACGCCTGCGTCCGCGAGTCCGGAGCGCGCAATGGGCAGGGCCTCCTCGAGAATCAGTTCACGAGCGCTCCGCATGGCTCCATCGAGCCAGCGAAAGCCGCCTTTGAGGCCGTTGCGCGCGGCAGCGAGGAAGTTCGACTTGGCGTCGGTGAAGTCAATCCTCTCCCGGATGTCCCCGTACTCGACGGACGCGCCCAGGACGAAGCCGATCCAGAATGCCGTATTGGCGACCTCGTCGATAATCGTCGGACCGGACGGGATGACCCGGCATTCGATTCGGAGATGCGGCTTGCCGCCCCCCACCCCGTAGCACGGCCGATTCCACCGGTAGACGGTGCCATTGTGGAGGGACAACGCCTGCAGCGAGGGGATCCCTCCTTCGTCGAGGACTGCCAGCGGATCTTCGGTGACGTCGCGTGTGAGCAGCACCCGGAAGCGGGCGATGTCTTCCTGAAAGAGGTCGGTTACGCCGTTGTGTACCCAGTCCTCTCCGAAGCGGACTCGAGGAGACATGTCACGCATGTGAACCGACCCGCGACGAGTATCGATCGACTGCTGGAAGAGCGCGATCCGGGTCTCCTTCCAGAGATGCTTCCCGAAGAGCACCGGGGAATTCACCGAAGCAGCCAGCACCGGCGCGGTAACGACCTGCGCAACATTGTATATGTGCGCGAACTCCTCCGGCTCCACCTGAAGGTGAATCTGGAAGCTCGTGTTGCACGACTCGAGCATGACCGATTCGTGCTCGGTATACAGCTCGTCAGCCCCTTGAATGCGAAGCTTGTACGGTTCGCCCGCACGAGCCTGGGCGAACGCCTCGTTGAGCGCGTAATAGCGCGTCCGTGGCGTGATGTTCTCGAGCGTGACATCAGACTTCGACAGCGTCGGAAGAATCCCGGTCAGCGCGATCTCCGTCGCGACGGTTGCTGCGGCATCCCGAGCCTGCTCGACGAGTTCTTCCAGTCGCGCGTGAAGATCACCGAAGCATCCGCCTTCCAGAACGCGCGGCTCCACGTTGGCCTCGAGGTTGTAGAGCGCCAACTCGGGAGTGAACGGGCCGTCGAGCTTCTCCAGGATCTCGAGCGCGGTCGACGCCGGGCGCCACGCTTCGTTGACGAGAAACATCTCCTGCTCCGCCCCGATCCGACGGATTCCGGTCTCGAAGAGCCCCTCGGCGAGCATCCGCTCGAGCGCCTGGAGGTCTCGCAGTAGTGCTTTCGTGTACTCACGCGTTTGTGCGGGCGTGCGTGTCTGCCCCGATACGTCCTGACCCACGGGTCTCCTTCTCCTCGGAACTGTCGAGCGGTGACTTCGTCGCTACTCGACGAAGACTGAAATCTCTTCAATCGGCTTCTTCGTAATCGCCGGCACGAGCGCGTCCTCATCCGGGTACCCTGCGACCAGAATCAGGAACGGGCGTTCGTTCTCCGGGCGACCCAGGAGGCCGTTGAGGAACTTCATCGGTGAGGGTGTGTGGGTCAGCGTCACCAGACCCGCATGATGCAGGGCGGTGATGAGCATACCGGTCGCGATCCCGACCGATTCGGTGACGTAGTAGTTCTTCGTCTTCGTGCCGTCATCCATCAACTCATAGCTCTCGGCAAAGATGACGATGAGCCAGGGAGCGGCCTCCAGAAACGGCTTGTGTTCGTCCGTGCCGAGGTGAGCCAGAGCATCGAGCCACTCCTGGGGTGCCTTGCCACCCTTGTAGAACGCTTCCTCCTCGACTTCGGCCTCTTCACGAATCCGGCGCTTGATGTCTGCTGCGCCGACGACGACGAACTTCCACGGCTGTCGATTGGCCCCGTTGGGTGCCGTGCCGGCCGCGAGCAGACAGTCCTCGATCACGTCCCGGGGGACCGGTCGATCGGAGAACTCCCTCACCGTGCGTCGTGCTCGCATCGTCTCGAGGAACGAGCGTGCCGCGGCACGCATTTCGTCGGGTGATTTCTCGCGCCAGCTAGCGAGTGGAACGAAGTCTACGACGGACATGGGCGTATTTCGATTGGGTCGAGGCTTACCGGCGAAGACGTGCGTGGAGCTCCACATAGGTGGAGGTCGAGCCCGAGGCCGCAGCCACCGATTCGGCAGAGACGCCAAGAACTTGGGAGATCACTCGAACGTTGACGAGCCCAACGATCTCCTCGTCGTTCAAGGCCACGGAATTCCACGAGGCGACCGGAGTCGTCCGAAAGCGTTCGTAGGCTCCAGACAGGTCCCCGGCAGGGGCATCGTCTCGAATCGGGACATGCAGCGCAGCCGGCGAGACGCGATAGCGCGCCGTGAGTGTCGTCCAGCTCTGGCCCGAATCGCGGAGGGCAACCACGGCCTCCGGTGACACGCCCGAGCGTCGGGCGACGAAGAGCACGACGGGGACATCGTCGGGCTGAATCCCCCAATCCGCCAGAATCACGACCTCCGCCGCTGGCACCGAGAAGTGCCGAGCGACAGCCGCGAAATAGTCCGAGTGCGCGGCAGTTTGTGCTGAAACTCCGGGCGCCGCGGACAGGGATGCCAGCAGCAGCAGGGCAACGCGCTTCATTGTTCAGGGCCTCCGATAGAGGATTCCAACCGAAGTATGGGTCCGCCCGCAGGGGCACACAATTCGTGCCAGGGTGGCAGGAGTCGTGCCGCGAAGTCTGGCACGACTCTTGTTACTAATGGGAGCACGCCTTTAGGGGATGTGACTGTGAACCGGAGGGAGGCAGCAATGAGACCGAATGACAAGAACCACACGGAAGAAGGCCATGTCGTCTTCGACTTCGCCGGGGTAGAACAGGCCAATGTCGGGGATCTGGCTCTGATCCTGACGGCCCGCCTCCATTCGGCCCCAGACGACAGTGTCTGGGTGCGTTCGCTACCAGTTCGCACCGCGCGGATCCTCGAATACCTCCGCCTGGATCACCTCTTTGTGCAGTATCCGGAGGACGACGGCCAGCCCAACTGAGGGGCCGCGGTCCTGCGGGTGAACTGCCCCGAAACGAAGCCCGGAGTGACCTCTTCAGAGGACGCTCCGGGCTTTCTTCGTTCCGCCTATTCCGCAGGACCTCGTTGCAGAATCCGGGCAACGTGGGTCTGTGCCGCCACAACCGGTGAAGATCCGCGTGCGGCCGCCTCCGCGAAGATTCCGTCGAGATTCGCGCCGATCGACCGGACCCGTCGGTCTAGCTCGCCGACGTCATCGACACCCAGGTAGATGGAGGTAAACGCCATCGCACCGCCCCCGTTGATGACGTAGTCGGGCGCGTAGAGGATCCCCCGCTCGTGAAGCGCTGCGGCTCCCGAGGCCGTCGCGAGCTGATTGTTGGCGGCACCCGCCACGATGGCACACCCGAGTCGCGGAATCGACTCCTCGTCGA
>JBDGVS010000225.1:0-4819 GCA_039585535.1 Gemmatimonadota bacterium
GGGCCGCAGCTGTGGAAGGAGAAGCGCGGGAATACTTGCGCGAGAAGCGTTTCACCGAAAGGCGGGCGTCGGGCATCCTCCACGAGCGACTCGAGCCCACCGAAACTTCCTGTAGACAAATTCAGTATGATTCTATATCGATATTATATCGTACCGACTTTCGAACCGCAGGAGAGCGTGGGCATGGGCAGCGACACAACCGCCGATCGACAGGGGGGCACGCTGAAGCCGGCGTGGTTCCACATCCTTCTGGCTCTGGCCGACGGCGCCCAGCACGGGTACGCGATTCGAAAGGCTGTCCAGGAGCGTACGGACGGAGCCGTGAAACTCTATCCGGCGACCCTTTACGGCTCGATCCGGGAACTCTCCGAACGCGCCTTCATCGAAGCGCTCGAAGGCGAGGAAGATCCTGATGAGGATCAGCGCAGGCGCTACTACCGACTCACGGACGAAGGGCGACAGGCACTGGCGGACGAAGTCGGGCGGCTCCAGGCGATTCTGGACCAGGCCCGCGCGACCCGCGCGCTCAGCAGCGCCTGAGCGAACGCGAGGCGCAACGCATGTCCTTCGCAATCCGACTCGGGCTGAACGCCTACGGCGTTCTCCTGCATCTCATGCCGCGGCCCTACCGGGCCGACTTCGGTCGCGAGTCGATAACGGATCTGCGCGAAATCCTCCTCGAGGCTGAGCGCTTCCAGGGGGAGACAGTCATCGGGAGCACGCTCCGGGCGTGCCTCGATCTGATGGTACGGTTGCCCGGAGAGTGGTGGGCGGAGCTCCGACCGGAGCCCGCACGGAGTGGACGTGGCGCCCCTTACGGGCGTCCGGGAATCGGGGAACGACTCATGAACGTGTTCAGGGAACTCAAGCTCGCCGCACGCACGCTAGCCAAGCGGCCAGGCTTTTCGTCAGTAGCTATCATCACGCTCGCCCTCGGCATCGGCGCGAACGTGGCAATCTTCTCGATCGTGAACGCGGTGCTTCTACAGCCGCTTCCGTACGAGGACTCGGACGAGATCGTCCAGATGCGCCATCACGCGCCCGGCCTGAATCTTCCCGAGCTGAACAACTCGGAGGGCATGCTCGCCTTCTACAACGAGTACGCAGACTTCTACGAAGTCACCGCAGCCTACGGCCGAGGCTCGTCGAATCTCACCGGAGGCGATGAGGCCGCGCGTGTGAACATCGTCGCAGCAGCGCCGGAGCTTTTCGACGTCTTGCGTGTGCAGCCCTTCATGGGCCGTCCATTCAACCAGGAGGATGCCACGGAGGATGGAGGAGTCGTCGCCCTCCTGGGCTACGACACATGGGAGGCTCGCTTCGGATCCGACCCATCCGTCCTCGGCCGGGTCATCGAGATCGACGGCACTTCCATCGAGATCATCGGCGTGATGCCCGATGGCTTCGCCTTCCCGGACGCCGACACCGAGTTGTACCGGGCGCTGTACGTTGACCCGAATGGACAGTTCGGCAACTTCGGGATGAACGTGGTATCTCGCCTGGCACCGGGGATCTCACCGGAGGTCGCCGAGGCGAGGTCTAACGATCTCATTCCTCTGATCCCCGAGTTCTTCGAGGAACTCCAGCCCGCGTTCATCGAATCCTCTGGATTTTCGGTGTCGGTCCAATCTCTCCGCGACCGGCTGGTCTCCGACATCGAGTCCGCACTCTGGATCATCCTCGGCACCGTCGGCTTTGTCCTGCTCATCGCCTGCGCCAATGTGGCCAACCTCTTCATCGTGCGAGCCGAATCACGCCAGAAGGAGATGGCCGTCCGCGCCGCGATGGGCGCCGGCCGAAAGAGCGTTGCGGCCAGCTTTCTGAGCGAGAGCCTGATCCTCGGCATCGGGGGCGGGTTGGTCGGCGTGGTGCTCGCGAGTGCGGGGGTCGAGTGGCTCCTCTCGCTGGCCGACCTCCCGCGGGCGAGCGAGGTGAGTGTGGACGCCACCTCTCTCATCCTCGCTGCGTTGCTCTCGGTCGTGGCGGGTCTCTCCTTCGGCGCCATCCCGATGACACGGTACGTGGGGACGAAGTTCGCCCAGGTCCTGCGCGAAGGCGGACGGGCGAACACCGCAGGCAAGGAAAAGAACAGAGCTCGTAACCTGCTCGTGGCGACGCAACTCGCGCTCGGCCTCATCCTTCTGGTGGGATCGGGCCTGATGCTCCGTAGCTTCGCGGAGCTACGCAACGTGGATATCGGCTTCGAGCCCGAGGGTGTGCTTACCCTGGCACTCAACCGGAACCGCGGCGAGGACAAGGAGATCGCAGCGCGCTTCTTCCAGGATGCCGCCGATCGAGTGGCGGCGCTGCCCGGGGTCGAGAGGGTCGGTATTACGACCAATCTTCCGCTCGCCGATGGCAGCTCGAACGGGGGCTCGTTCTACATCGAGTCGCAGCCCCGCCAGGAAGGGGAATTGCCTCCTGTCGCACTCTACCATGCCGTCGGCCCCGCTTACTTTGCGTCCCTGGGTGTGCCGATCGTCGATGGACGTGACGTCGAGCGCGCCGACTGGGAGGAGTCGCGTCGTGTGGTGTGGGTCAACGAAGATTTTTCCCAGACTTTCTTCGATGGGAATGCGATCGGTGAGCGAATCGCATGGGACAACGGGGGCAGTGAAGAAGCCAGCGACGAGACGCCTTGGGCAGAGATCGTCGGAGTCGTCGGTGATTTCCGTGAGTTCGGACTTACGGACGAGGAACTGAGACCCAACGCGTATTTCCCACTTCTCGTCGACGGGCCCGCGAACGTCGAAATCCAGAGGGCGTATCTGACGGTCAAGGTGGCCGACGGACAGGATCCGAGCGACTACGTCGCGGGGGCCCGAGCCGCCGTACGCGAGCTCGCACCGGGGGTACCGATCACGACCACCCTCACGATGGATGAGGTCGTCTCCGAAGCCATGGAATCCACGTCGGTAACAATGATTGTACTCGCCGTTGCTACCGCGATGGCGCTCTTCCTGGGTGCGATCGGCCTCGCGGGCGTCATCTCGTACGTCGTCGGCCAGAGGACGCGAGAGATCGGTGTCCGTGTGGCCCTCGGCGCAAAGTCCGCCGACGTGAGCCGAATGATCCTGCGTCAGTCGATGACCGTCACAATCGGAGGCACCATCCTCGGCCTGGTCGGTGCCTTCGCACTGACGGGGCTGATGGAGGCACTTCTCTTCGACGTCTCGACGAGGGACCCGGTGACGTTCATCACCGCGCCGATCGTGCTCATAGCGGTCAGCTTCCTGGCCACATGGCTACCGGTCCGTCGGGCCGCACGAGTGGATCCGATGGAGGCGTTGCGGTCGGAGTAAGGCCACAACAGAAACCTATGCGCTTCTTACGCGCATAGACCTGCGTGCCATCGAGAGGGTCGCCCCACACGGGCGGCCCTCTCTTCATTTCTGCCCCCCTGCGAGCGCTCTGGCCGCGCGCGCTTTCTGGGTGTTGAGCCGATCTGTCCCGCTTCTCTGTACTCCCGATCGAACCGACACAACGGCCCTATCGAGCTCCCATACGGAGTCGAGGGCAAACAACCGACAGGGAGAACGAGACATGTCACAGGCAACCATGCGAGGCCCGATCAACGGAGTCGACGTACCGACCCTCTTCGCGACCATCGACGCCGTCGATCAGACCCGCGAGCTGGCCAACTTCCAGTTCCGCGCCACCAACACGTGGGAGACGGGCACGTACAGCCGCACGTCGATCAAGTCGTTCTACGGCGCCGGGCAGGATCACGACCACACCCGTGAGTTCGTGGTCGAGGCAGACCACCCACAGGTTCTCGTCGGCGAAGATCGCGCTCCGCTGCCGGTGGAACTCGTCCTCGCTGGCCTGGCGTCCTGCCTCACCGGTGGAATCGGCAACATCGCTTCGGCCCGCGGCATCGAGCTCTACTCGATCGAGTCGACGATCGAGGGTGAGATCGACCTACAGGGCATCCTGGGCCTGAACGATGAAGTCCGTAACGGCTACAAAGAGCTGCGCGTGGACTTCCGTATCGAGGGTGACGCACCCCGCGAGAAGCTCGAGGCTCTCGTGAAGCAGGCCACCGATCGCTCGGCGGTCTACGACGTCCTGACGAACCGCGTCCCGGTTCAGATCACCGTCAACGGCGGCTGATCAGCCTCGGAGGGAGCCGGTCGGTCGGGCGAACGCCCGGCCGGCCGACCCTCCACCTTCCTGCCCGGAGCGATCCCATGCAGCGTGTTCACACGGTCGTGATTGGAGGCGGACAGGCAGGCCTCGCGGTTAGTCGGAGTCTGACCGCGCGCGGCTCGAGTCACGTGGTACTCGAACGGGGACGCATCGCCGAGCGATGGAGAAGTGAGCGCTGGGATTCCCTGAGGCTCCTCACGCCCCGGTGGCAGGCACGCCTGCCGGGATGGTCGTATCGAGGGGAAGATCCGGATGGATACATGACCAAAGACGAGCTGGTCGAGTACCTGGAGGCGTTCGCCTCGTCGTTCGACGCACCCGTCCGCTCTGGCGTAACGGTCGAGCGAGTGTCACCCCGCGGTGCTGCCTTCGATGTGCAGACCGATCACGGATCCTGGCACGCGAGCAACGTCGTGATCGCGACCGGCGACTGTCAGACACCCTTCGTGCCGAGCTTCGCACGCGACTTCTCGGACGCAGTGCATCAAGTGGTACCCACGCGCTACCGCAATCCTGGATCGCTTCCCGAGGGAGGCGTCCTGGTAGTCGGCGCCTCGGCCACCGGCCTTCAGCTCGCGGCAGAGATCAGGGCATCGGGCCGGGCAGTCACGCTCTCGGTCGGTCGCCACACCCGTCTTCCTCGTACCTATCGCGGTCGCGACATCATGGC
>JBDGVS010000226.1:0-5976 GCA_039585535.1 Gemmatimonadota bacterium
GAGACCAGGGCCTCGATTGCCGTGAGTAGATCCTGGTCCACGCCGACCCCGGTGTACGCCACCTTCCCCTCCGCGTCGAGCATCACGACGATCGACGTCGTAGTCGCGTTGTAAGCTCGCACCGCCGCACCTCGCTTGTCGAAGAGGTACGGATAGCCGGGGTCGTGGTCTTCGAGGTGGCGCGAGACGCGTCGCACGCTCTGCGAGACACCCACCGCCACCGCCACGATGCTGACGTCGCCACCGAAGCGCGACTGCAGTTCGTCGAACTGTGGCTGAAGCGCCTCACACTGCTCACACCATGTGGCCCAGAACTCGAGAACTGCCGGCTTACCGGGCTCGATGAAGTCGAGCAACTCGACAGCATTGCCTTCCAGGTCTTCGAGGGCGGCGCCTGGGCCCTGCGTCCCGAGAGCAAGCGAAACGCCCCCGGACTGAGCGGCGACCGCGATGGGCAGCGCTGCGATGAGCAATGGCGTCAGCGCGATCCGGCCAAGGGCGCGCACAGGGTCAGAAGTGAGGCGTCGAAGAGCGTTCATGGCTCGAAGGGTCGGTGTCGATGAAGACGCACCCCGGTGGTGCATCTAAAGATTGTATCCCGCAGTCATGAAGTAGTACTCCGCCATCCCGATCATGATCACCGCGGCGATTCGCTTCACCCAGATCATCCAGGTCCCCGAGCGCGGCAAAAGGGTCAGGCTTCCGGAGAATAGCCCCACGACGATGAGCAACGACGTCATACCCAGAGAGAACACGAACAGGTACACGAAGCCCATCAGCCCCGCCTGAGTCGCTGCAACCCACGTCAGGACCACGGCGAAAGCGGGAGCACCGCAGGGCGCGGCCACCACGCCCGACATCGCACCCATCACGAAGACGGCTCCATACGACCCGCCGTCCGTGGCGCTCGCCCGCTCGAGGAGCTTCCGCGGTACCGGGACGGGGAGCACGTCGAGCATCGCGAGCGCGAACAGGAGGAGCATGTTGCCGATCGCGAAGAGCGCCCACGGACTGGCGCTGACCGTGCCGAAGAGCTGACCGGTCAGCCCCGCGATCGCCCCAAGCATCGCATACAGCGTGGCGAGCCCGACCGCGTACGTCAGCGTCAGGCCAATGGTCCGCGACTTGGGCTGATCCTCGCGAGTCGTCCCGGCAATCACGGCGCTCGTGATCGGGATCATCGGGTAGACGCACGGGGTGAGGCTCGTGAGCACACCCGCCCCGAACATCGCTGCGAGTGCAACGAGGGGGCTGCTCGAGAGTGCCTCGGTCAGGCCCCCGGCGGGTTCGATCTGGAGGAGGGTGGGGATCATCGTGGAGCGTAATGTTCGGTCAGCGGCCGGCAAATCCGAGCACGGATGAGAGCAAGGTGGGCCGTGGAGCGTCGCCGGTCCAACCCCCACTCCGAGGTAGCGGTTCCCGACAGCCGGCCCTGAGCGAGAGTCGTCCGGTCGGGCGCACGATCTCACATGCGAAGGATGTCGACCGCCCGTCCGACAAGTCCGAGCCCGCCTGGTCCCGGTGGTTGGCGCATAGCGTCACGCGCGTCACCTTTGCGGGATGCCTTCTCAATCGAGCCGATCCTCCTTTCCGGAGCAGCACAAGCACGCCCTTCGTGGCATGCTCCGCCGCACATTGCTTTGTGCCCTGCTGATGCTCGCGGCCTGTGGTAGCGAGCCGCCCTCCGCCCTCCGGGTGGGTGCCGTCTCTTACGCCGAATCGCAACTCCTGGGGATCTCCGAGAGCCGCCGGCGCTCCCTCGCTGACCTGGCCGCGTTCGGCCAGGCGGTCGCCGACTCGAGCACGATGGAGCTCGGACGCCCGTTGATCGACGAATGGCTCGACGATCGACGGCTGGAAATCCTCGCAGCCGAGCTCTCGCTCGAAAAGAACGGCGTCGGTGACGACGTTCTCGAGGCGCAGTACCTCCTCGACCCGCAGTGGGAGCTCGTAGTCCGGCACATCCTCTTCTTCAGTGAACGTTGGCGATCTGCCGACCACCGAGCGGGAGCCGCCGAGAAAGCAGAGCGGGCCATGGAGTCGCTTCGAGGCGGCGCCGACTTTGCGGTAACCGCCGCCGAACTGTCGGAGGAACCGGGAGCCGAGGGTCGGCAGGGCCTTCTGACACCGGGGCGAGAGGGCTCTTGGGTCCCGGAATTCTGGGCAGCGGCCCTGGCCCTTCAACCGGGTGAGATCAGTCCGGTGACGGAGACGCAGTACGGGTACCACATTCTCCGACTTGAAGACCGGAGTGTCGTCCCCTTCAATGAAGCCCGCAGCGTGCAGGCTCGCCTCGTCGCCGCACGTGTCGAGGACCCAGCAGCGGTACTCGCCGACTGGATGTCGACGGCCTCGTCAGAAGCAGCGGAGGCCCGCTCCGCGGCACTGGCTGAGGCCGATCGGCGTGGAATCGTCATTTCGGAGGGCGAGCGCGTCGAAGTCGAGCGTGGGTGGGATGACATCGCCTACCGATTCGCGATCACGTTCGGCTTCCGCTACGGAGCCTCCGCCGCTCAGGTGGGCGAAGCTGCGCTCGCCGCCCTGTCCAACCCTGCGCAGGGCGTCTCACTCGCGCGCACGGATCTGGCGAAGTACCGAGAAGTGCTCGATCGTCGGCACCCGCCGCGCTTCGGTACCGACCCACAGTGATCCCGACTGGAACCCGACCCTCGGTGCAACCGTAGGGTGAGCGGTACCGTCAGATGAATACCGGCGCACCCGATCCCTCCCTGTCCTGGACCCATGAACAGTAAGCTCCGCTTTCTGCTCGGCTTCGGCCTCTTCTTCGCAGGATTGTGGTTTCTGTGGGATACGCCGGTCATCTACCCGCTCAAGATCTTCGTCGTGCTCCTCCACGAGGTGTCGCACGCCATCGCGGTCGTGACCACGGGCGGAACGCTGGACCGTATTACGCTCGACCCCTACCAGGGAGGCGCGACCTACTTCTCGGGCGGTAACGCCTTCCTGGCCATGTCGGCCGGGTATCTCGGCAGTCTCTTCTGGGGCGGCCTGATGTTCAGCGCGGCCCAGACAGGTTGGGTCCGAAAAGACTGGGTCAACGGCGCCATCGGCGCGGCCGTGATTCTCCTGACCGTCTTCTTCGTCCGCAGCACCTTCGGGGTCGTCTTCGGAATTTTCTTCGGTGTGGCGATGATCGCGGCTTCGAAGAACATCGGCGCCACCTGGAATCGGCGGCTGCTGCTGACACTGGGGCTGACGAGCGCCCTGTACGCCGTCCTGGACATCAAGAGCGATGTGCTCGATCGCCCGGAGCTCGAATCTGACGCGCACATGCTGGCGGAACTGACCGGCATTGGGACGACCACGATGTGGGGCGTTGTGTGGATCGCCATCGCCCTGTCGTTCTGCACCTGGCTCATGCTGCGAGCCTGGGAAGACGCCTGAAGCAATCCGGGCCCCACTCACTTCGCCGAAAAGTAGCCGTAGAAGAAGGCGATCCAGGGGACGGGAAAGAGCTCACTTCCCTGCTCTGCCGTCTGCTCGATGGTGAGGCCGTCCGAGAGCGCTTTCGCGACGTACGCCATACACGCGCGTGACGCGTCGATCTGACCCCGCACGGCAGCGAGATCCGTCGGATCCTCGTGACCGGCGACCACGATCGTTTCAGGATCCATCGAATCCAGGAACGCCTCGAGGCGATCGAGAAAACCCGCTGCATCCGTGGTCCCCGGGAACATCATCGGGTTACCGGCGAGGTACACGTCTCCGAAGTGAACGACCTTCGAGCCCTCGAAGTAGATCGACACATCTCCGGCCGTGTGCGCTACGGTCGGGACGATGTGCACGACCTCCCCGTTGAACACGAAGCTCGTGTCCGAGGTGATCTCCACGTCGGGCAGCGCGGCGGCCGGCTTGGGAGGCAGGTCGACGCCGTCCATGAAGGTGTAGGGCTCCCGCATCGCCGCCGCCGTACCCGGGTGTCCGAGCACCGTGGCCTCCTCACCGATCTCGGCAGCGGCGCCCACATGGTCTTCGTGGGGATGCGTGAGCAACAGCAGATCGACCTGACCACCCCCGACAGACGCCAACGCGCGTCGCAGTGCAGGAAGCGCCGGTCGGTATCCCGTGTCGACGAGAAGCACGCCGTCATCTCCTACCTGAGCCAGCACATTGGCACCGGCTCCGGACACGAGATGGGTCCGTCCTGCGATCGGGCGCACTTCGAGTTCCATATTCGCCATGAGCTGCATGACACTTTCGAATGGCGGCGTGCCGTCCATCGAGGCGAAGGCCGGGTCGAAGCGCGCGAACGAGATCATGAGCGACTCGATGCCTTCGTTCCAGGCGGTACGCAGCCACTCCGCAGCGACCTCTGGCTGGCCCTGGAGCGCGGCAGCACGCGCTGCGTGGTATTGGACCAACGGGCGATTCAACTGGCCGGCCGGAATCGCCGTTGCTGCGGCCGCCATCTCCGAAGCGTACGTCGCGACATCCCCGGCCTGACGGGCCTCCTCACCCGCCGCGAAGCGAAGTCGCCACTCGTCCGCACCACTGGTCTGACCGGCGAGAGAGGCCGCGGCTACACCCCATAGCGCCACCCACCCACCCATCAGCACTGCATACGGTACTCTCGTCATCCGCATCTACTACTCCTCGTGCATTGGACTTGCATCCTCAGCCGCCCTCACTGTATGATGGCCCCGTTCGGATTGGTTTCGTCTGAACTAGGCCTCGATGGATGCTCCAGAAGGCATCGTTTGAGGACTGCGGGCCCTGAGCCCGCTGGCGTTCACGCCCCCTCATGAACCCGAAAACAGGAGGTGATCCCTTGAATTATCCGAGTACTGTTCGCGCCGTACACCCGGCCTTCGCGCTGGGCTGCGGCAGTTAGACGCCATCGGTTTTCGCCGGTGGCGTCTTTTTTTGTACCCCTGTTTCTACGCAAACCAGCTCGGAGCGTTTCCTGCCTTCCACTTGATGTTGCACCCCACACTCGGGAGCTGCTCGGTGGACGGAGCCTCACCGTTCAACACCGCGTCGCACGCCGCTCGCAGATCCGCCCCGGTGACGGGCGTCGGCAGAGAGGGCCGGCTGGCGTCGAACTGACCGCGATACGCCAGCTTGCGATCCGCGTCGAAGAGAAAGAAGTCAGGCGTGCACGCCGCCTGGTAAGCCTTCACGACGTCCTGCGATTCGTCGAAGAGGTACGGGAAGGAGTATCCCTGCATCTCGGCTTCCTCGACCATGCGGTCCGGAGAGTCAGCTGGGTAGTTGGCGACGTCATTGCCATTGATCGCCACGGTCGCCACACCACGCTCGGCGTAATCCCGGGCAAAGTCGGCGAGTCCGGAGGCGACGTGCTTTACGAACGGGCAATGGTTGGAAAGGACCATCACCACCAGCGCCGGCGCGTCGGAGAAGTCCGCGAGTGAGACTATTTGCCCAGATACGGGATCCGGGAGCGAAAAGTCAGGCGCGTCGGTGCCGAGAGGCAGCATCGTGGACGGAACCATGGACACGGGTAGTCTCGGGGTCTGGAGGGGAGAGGAGTCTGACGAGCGTCGCCGAGCGACCGGGAATCATACGACCCCGAGAACGAACGGACGTGCCTAAGGGTAGGCGGCATTCATGAGAATCGTATCCCTTGCCTGTTCGAACACCGAAATCGTCTGCGCACTCGGGTGCGCCCACCTCCTGGTCGGCGTGGACGACCACTCGGACTACCCAGTCGACGTCGTCGCTCCCCTGCCGAAGGTCGGTCCAGATCTGGAGATCGACGTCGCGAAGGTCGCTGAACTCCAGCCCGACCTGGTGCTCGCGACGCTGACCGTGCCAGGGCACGAAAAGGTGATCGAGCGCCTCGAAGCGGCAGGCCTCCCCTACATCGCGCCCGAGCCTGTCTCGATCCAGGACGTCTACCGGGACGTGCGCGACATCGGGGAACGACTCGGCGTTCCGGAACGAGCGGAAGTACTCGTCGCGGAGATGCAGGCGGTGCTCGACGCGCCCGAGCCT
>JBDGVS010000227.1:0-4803 GCA_039585535.1 Gemmatimonadota bacterium
AGCGGATCAGGCCGAAGCGATGACCGCGATGAACCTCGTCGCCCTCCTCAGGATCCGTCAGGATGCGACGCGCGACGAGTCCTGCGATCTGACGTACGAGCACGCGACCGTGTGTCGTCACGATTCCGAGGGACGCCTGTTCATTGTCTTCGGAAGCCTTGTCCGCCCATGCGACCGCGTACGCGCCCGGTCGGTACACCTTGTGCTCCACGGTGCCGCTGACGGGCGTCCGTTGGACGTGGACGTCGAAGACGCTGAGGAAGATCGAGATCTTCCGAGCTGGGCCACCCAGGTAGGAGGGCTCATCGACTTCTTCGATCTTGATGATCTTGCCCTGACCCGGCGACACGAGCAGCTCTGT
This sequence comes from Gemmatimonadota bacterium, assembly GCA_039585535.1. Classification (GTDB taxonomy): domain Bacteria; phylum Gemmatimonadota; class Gemmatimonadetes; order Longimicrobiales; family Gaopeijiaceae; genus UBA2589. The sequence goes on from JBDGVS010000227.1 coordinate 362, forward strand.
ATCGCTCGGAACGTCGGGCTCGGGATTCCGGAAGAACCAGAGGACGAAGACCGAGAGTAGGGCGAAGGTCCATGCCGCCAGGCGTATCGCCACCCAGCCTGGGCCTTCCGATCCACCAATTCCGGCCCAGGCTCCGACCCAGAAGACACCCGCGAGGAGGAGCGCCGCCGCAGCGAACGGGACCCCCTCGCGGGCGATCTTCACCGGTCGTCCCCGAAGAGCGGTGGGACGTAGTCGGACAGCGCGATACCCGTCAGCCGCTCAAATACTTCCTTGTATCGATCCGAAGCGGCCTTGACTACCTCCCCGGGCAGGTCGGGCGGAGGCGGGCTTTTGTCCCAGTCGAGCGTCTCGAGCCAATCCCGGATCGGCTGCTTGTCGAGCGACGGCTGACCGCGTCCGATGCCGTAGCTTTCCTTGGGCCAGAAACGTGACGAGTCGGGTGTGAGGACCTCGTCGATGATCATGAGTCGGCCATCCTTGTGGCCGAACTCGAACTTCGTATCGGCGAGGATGATGTCACTCTCCTCGGCCACGTCCCGCCCGTAGTTGTAGACCCGCATGGAGAGGTCGTGCAGTCGGTCGGAAAGCTCGTCGCCGAGAATTTCCTTCATCTGCCCGTACGTGATGTTCTCGTCGTGCTCTCCTTCGGGCGCCTTCGTGGCCGGCGAAAAAATGGCCGGATCGAGGCGCTGGCTTTCCTGGAGTCCTTCAGGAAGGGCTTCTCCGGCCAGCGTCCCGCTCTGGCGGTACTCCTTCCAGGCGGAGCCCGAGATGTAGCCGCGGACCACACACTCGACGAGCACGGGGTCCGTCTTGTGTACGAGCATCGCGCGGCGGGCCCAGATGTCCTGACTCGCTTCGAGCTCCGGGTGACGGGCGATGATTCGATCAGGGCGCACCGCAATGAGGTGATGGGGCAGCTCTGACTCGAGTTTCTCCAACCACCAGGCGGTGATGAGGGTGAGTACCTCGCCCTTGTGGGGGATCGGTTGTGGAAGGACGACGTCGAAGGCGCTGACGCGGTCGCTCGCGACCATCAGCAGCGTGCCGTCGTCGACTTGATAGACGTCGCGAACCTTACCGCGGTGGATCAGAGGCAGGTCGAGATCGGACTGGTGCACGGTAGTTGATTCAGACATGGAGTTTGGGAGCGTCAAGTTTCACGGCTTGCCCCCGCTGGCGCTCCAGCACGGGCTCGACTTCACGTTCGAGGAAGCGTGTGACCTGCTCGGGTGCACGGCCCACGAAACGCCTCGGGTCGACCATGTCCGCAAGCTCGCCTTCCCGGAGCCCGAAAGCTTCGTCGTCGGCGATTCGCTCCAGCAGATCGGCATCCGCTCCCTCGTCCTTCATCCGTCCTGCGGCGGCCATCGAGTGCTGCCGAATCCGCTCGTGCAGCTCCTGTCTGTCGCCGCCTCGTGACGTGGCGTGCATCAAGATCGTCTCTGTGGCCATGAAGGGAAGATGCTCGGCCAGATTCCTTTTCACGACCTGCGGATTCACGATCAATCCGCGCGCTACGTTCTCGAGTAACAGCAGGCATCCGTCCAGCGCCAGAAAGGCGTCCGGCACCGAGAGACGCCGATTGGCGGAGTCGTCCAGAGTGCGTTCGAGCCACTGGGTCGCGGCTGTGAACGCGGGATCCTGCGACAGGACGATGACGTGGCGCGCCAGCGCACACATCCGTTCTGCGCGCATCGGATTGCGCTTGTACGGCATGGCCGAGGAGCCGATCTGTTCGGCCTCGAAGGGTTCCTCCACCTCTCGGAGGTGTGCCAGCAGACGCAGGTCGTGGCCGATCTTCGACACGGATGCCGCGACTCCCGCCAGCGTTGCCTGGACCGCGTAGTCCACCTTCCGAGCATACGTCTGGCCGCTGACCGGGTAGGTGGACTCGAAGCCCATCCTCTGACCGACCGCGAGGTCGAGGGCGTCGACTTTGTCGTGGTCGCCCTCGAACAGCTCCAGGAAGGAAGCCTGCGTGCCCGTCGTGCCGCGAACACCCCGGAAACGCAGCGTCGCGATCCGGTAGTCGAGCTCCTCCAGGTCCAGAAGAAGATCCTGAATCCAGAGGGTCGCGCGTTTGCCCACTGTGGTGGGCTGGGCGGGCTGGAAGTGGGTGTACCCGAGGGTAGGGAGCTCCGCGTGCTCGCGGGCGAACCCTGCGAGGGCCTCCACACAACGTGTGACCCGGGTGCGCGTGAGTTCGAGGGCTGCCCGGTGCAGGATCAGGTCGGTGTTGTCACCGATGAAGGCACTCGTCGCGCCGAGATGGATGATCCCGGCGGCGGCAGGGGCGTCATCCCCGAAGAGATGAACGTGCGCCATCACGTCGTGTCGAAAGCGGCGTTCGTACTCGGCGGCCCGCTCTAGGTCGAGCTTGTCGACAGCGCCCCGCATCTGCTCCAGGCCTTCCGCAGAGATAGCGATTCCCAGTTCGGCCTCTGATTCTGCGAGGGCGACCCACAGGCGGCGCCACGTTCCGAAGCGGCGTCGTGGCGAGAAGACCGATTGCATCTCGTTGGATGCGTATCGGTCAGTCAGCGGATGGACGTATGTGTCCAGCGGGTCACGGGGAGTCACTCACCCTCTCCAGTAAAGGTTGGTCGTTCCGTAGTTGCCGTTTCTCTCCAGGTAGAGGACGATGCGTCCTTCCCCCTGGAGCGAATCGAAGAATGCTGCGGCGTCATCCGCGCTCCGGATCCGCGTGCGATTCATCTGCATGATGACATCGCCGCGGCGCAGCCCGAGCTGTCGAGCGAGTTCCGCACTGATCCCATCGATGAGCGCGCCATCGACGCTTGCCAGTCCGCGTTCGAGCTGAATCTGTGGCGTGACTGTGATCAGCTCGATGTCACGAAAGAGTGTGACGCGCGACGCCGTGATCGAAGGGAAGGGGACCGCTTCGAGCGAAACTGGCCGAGACTGTCCGTCCACTTCGATCGTAAGAGGATCACCAGCCCGGAGATCGAGGAGCACGCCTTCCCAGTCGAGCGGGCCCGCGAGCGAGCGGTCGTCTGCTCGCAGCAACACGTCCCCGGTTTCGAGCGCCGCCTCATCTGCCGGTGATCCGGATGCGACCCGGCTCACCCGCACGCCTCGCGTCCGTCCCCACTCATCGGCCTCCACCGGTTCGACGTCGAGTCCGAGGAATGCGCGGCGGACCTCTCCGTACTCGAGGAAGTCGTCTGCGATCTGGAGCGCGCGGTCGATGGGGATCGCGAAGCCCAGTCCCTCGCTACCACCGCCGCGGGAGATGATCGAGGCGTTGATTCCGATGACTTCACCGGATGCGTTCACCAGAGCGCCGCCCGAGTTGCCCGGATTGATCGCCGCGTCGGTCTGAATCATCCCGAAGTAGAAGCCTTCCTGGTCGGACGTCGGGGCGATGTTGCGGTTCACCGCGGACACCACGCCTGCCGTTACCGTGGGCTCGCTGTCCCCGACGTAGTTCCCCAGCGGGTTGCCGATGGCGATCGCCCACTCGCCGATCATGAGGCCATCCGCCGTGCCGACCGGCGCCACGGGAAGTCCCTCTCCGGTGATCCGAAGCACGGCGATGTCCGCGATCGGGTCGGTCCCGACGAGCTCGGCCTCGGCATCTCGGCCGCCGGGCAGGGTGACCTGAATCCGTGATGCGCCCGTGATGACGTGGTCGTTTGTAATGATGATTCCGTCGTCACGCACGATCACGCCAGAGCCAAAGCCGGCGCTGCGCTGCTCGGCGCCCGGAGGCAGATACATGCGCTCCCACACGGTCCGAGGACGAATCTGCTGCGTCCGAATCACGTTGACGCTTACGACCGCGGGAGCGACCCGGGCCGTGGCGCGCACGATCGCAGTCGCACGGCTGTCGTCCAGCGACTCGGCCGCCGCTCCTGGAGACTCCTGTTGGGAGGCTGCCTGAAGCGTCGCCGTCGCAGCGAAGCTTCGCTCCGCTAGCGCGCTCGGCGCCCCGCCGGCGTCAGCAGGTTCCGGTGTGCAGCCGGCGGCGACGATGGCGAGCATCGTCGCAACCCACGACGCGTGACGGAGACCTCGAAGCCCCACGGCCGAGGCTGCCGGATCAGATCGCCGTGCCGGCAGCATCCCAGTCCTTAAGGAAGGAGTCGAGCCCCTTGTCCGTGAGAGGGTGCTTGCTGAGCTGCCACAGCACCTTGGGCGGGATCGTGCAGCAGTCGGCGCCGATCAGCATGCATTCCACGAGGTGCATGGGGTGTCGGATCGAAGCAGCCAGGATCTCGGTCTCGTACCCGTAGTTGTCATAGACCTGACGGATCTGGTGGATGAGCTGCATCCCCTCTCCGGAGATGTCGTCGATCCTTCCGACGAAGGGAGAGATGAACGTGGCTCCAGCCTTGGCCGCCAGGAGCGCCTGAGAAACCGAAAAGCAGAGGGTCACGTTCACCTTGTGTCCCTCGGCCACGAGGTCCCTGCAC
>JBDGVS010000228.1:0-4790 GCA_039585535.1 Gemmatimonadota bacterium
ACGTTGGCGTGGACGGATCGACACTCACACCGTCCTCGGTTCCAGCGTCCTACGAGGGTCCATGCGCCTCTTCGTTGGCATCAACATCCCCAAGAAGCAGCGCACGCGCATTCATCGTGCGATTCGGGTGCTGCGTGAGGGTGAGTTGCCCGTGAAATGGATCGATCCGGATAACTTCCATGTGACGCTCAAGTTTCTGGGCGAGGTGCGGCGGGAGCGTGTGGATGTGATTGCGGAGGCAGTCGAGAAGGCGGCAGGCTCGACCGGGTCGTTCCTGACCAGCTTCGGTGGCTTCGGAGCCTTCCCCACGATCCGGCGGCCTCGGGTTATCTGGCTCGGAGTCGAGGCCACGCCCGAACTCCGATGCATGAAGCAGGATCTCGAATGGGCCCTGGGTGCTGTTGGGTTCGATGCCGAGACCCGGGCGTTTCATCCGCATTTCACCCTTGGTCGGGCCGATGCGACCGGTGGAGCAGGGGTTTTTCGCGGCCTCGATCAACAGCTCGCAGGGCTCGAATTCAACGGGGAGATCAAGGTGCGTACGCTTGATCTGATGCGAAGCCAACTGTCGCCCGAAGGGCCCCGATACAGCGTCGTGGCCAGCGCCAAACTGATGTCGTCATGAGGGGCGCCGTGAGTCGTCGAATCGTCGGCTTTGGGCTCGCGGTTGGGGTCGGGCTGGGGGGCTCGGTGGGCCTCGGCGTCCTGGTGCTTCCGCCGGTGGGAGCGCCGAAGGCCGTTGCTCCCCTCTCGAGCACGCACACCGAGCCGGCTCTTGAGGTAGATGCTGGACCGGTGGTGGCGACCCGCATGGTCGATCGCCTCCAGCTGTTCCAGACAGGAAATGCTGGTACGAGAATCGAACTCGACGGGACCGAACTGACTGCGCTGCTGCGGCATACGATCCCGGGAATACTGCCGCCGGGTGTCTCTGACCCGGTGGTTCAGATCGTTGACAGTGAGGTTCGCGTCCAGGCTCGAGTCGCTCCACGCGGGCTCCCCGGTGGCGGGCACCTCGGAGGTGTGATGGCGGTCGTCCCCGACGTGGTCGAGGTGGAGCTACGGGGTCACCTTTCCCGCCCAAGCTTCGGCATCGCGGAGTACCGCGTCGATCGTGCAGAGGTCGAGGGTATCCCTCTACCTTCGGCACTCGTCGGGCTTCTGGTACAGAGTTGGCCGGGGGGGCTCGAAGCCGGCTCTGCGGGAGGGATTCAGCCCGTGATTCGGGTTCGCTGGCCGATCGATGGTGGTCGGTTCCACGTAGCGGACGGGGTGCTCGTCATCGTTCGACCCGAACCATTGCTGCTCGAGTCGGTAGATGGGAGTGGGGGTGCGTAGCGATTACGTCCCGATCTTGAGACTTCACGAGGGAAATCGATGGCTCGCCTGCTCGTAGTCGATGACGAGAGTGGTATCCGCTCCGCGCTCGTTCAGGTATTCGAGTACGAGGGCCACGAGGTTCGTGCCGCCGAGGACGGCCTGGGCGGAATCGAGGCGGCTCGGGCGTTTCGTCCGGATGTCATCTTTCTCGACGTGAAGATGCCCGGGCTCGATGGCCTCGACGTCCTGGCGCGACTGCGAGAAGAGGACCCGAGCACCCTCGTGATCATGATCTCGGGTCACGGTACGATCGACACCGCGGTGGAAGCGACCCGGAAGGGCGCCTACGACTTCCTGCAGAAGCCGCTCGACACGGATCGGCTCCTCGTCACCCTGCGTCGCGCCCTCGATCTACGAGGGCTCACGCAGAGCATGGCAGATCTCCGGAGTCAGGTGGAGAGCCGGTACGAGATCGTGGGTACGTCGTTCCCCGTTCGGCAGGTGCTCGAACGAATTGAGAAGGTCGCACCGACCGATGCTCGCGTTCTGATCTCGGGCGAGAATGGAACAGGGAAGGAGCTCGTCGCTCGGGCGATCCACAGACTCTCCGCGCGGTCCAACCGGCCCTTTATCGAGGTCAACTGTGCCGCGATCCCTTCCGAGTTGATCGAGTCCGCGCTCTTCGGTCACATCAAGGGCTCCTTTACCGGCGCTGTCGCCGACCAGGCCGGCAAGTTCGAGCAGGCCGACACCGGCACGCTTTTTCTGGACGAGATCGGCGATATGTCCCCGGACGCACAGGCCAAGGTGTTGCGTGCGTTGGAGCAGGGGGTGATCAGCCGGGTCGGGGGATCGAAGCCGATCGAGGTCGACGTTCGCGTCATCGCGGCGACAAATAAGGACCTCGAGCGAGAGATCGATGAGGGTGAGTTCCGCGAGGACCTCTTCTACAGGCTGAACGTGGTTCCGATTCAGATGCCGCCGCTTCGGGAGAGAAGAGACGATATCCCGATGCTCGTCCAGCACTTCACCGACATCATGACGCAGCGAGAGGGGATGTCTCCTAGGAGCTTTGAGACCGCCGCGATCGATCGTCTCCAGTCATTCTCATGGGCCGGGAATGTACGCGAGCTGCGTAATACGGTGGAGCGGCTGCTGATTCTGGCCGCCGGGGACTCGGTTCGGGTCGAAGACGTGGACCTCCTGGCGACTGCCCGTTCCGGTGGTGGTGGCCTGGGCGGAGAGCTCCTGTCCACGGAGAATTTCTCGGACTTCAAGGACGGAGCAGAACGGGCGTACATCCAGCAGAAGCTTCGAGAGAACGACTGGAACGTGGCGGAGACGGCGCGTCGGATCGACATGCCCCGCTCGAATCTCTACAAGAAGATCGAAAAGTACGGACTGCTTCGAGAGGGCTGATTCAGCGGGTGACTGCCGTTCCGTCGGGTGTCGCGTAGAGGACCTCGATCGAACGATAGTCCTGCGCGCTCATCGCGGTGGCGGTGTTTGTAGCGTACATCACGTCGCGGGGCTGATCCGAGTGAGGCAGTCCCAGCGCATGGCCCATCTCATGTGCGGCGGTCAAACGAATCTGGCGAGGATCCGCCGGTTCACGGGAAGCGCCGGGTTGGCGGGTCGCGAGCTCGAGACCGACTACGATGAGGCCACTGGATGGAGACCAGGACGTGCGGGTGAGTCCGATCTGCCTCCCACTCAACCCCGATCTCCACGATACCGTAACGTGTGGGTCTCGATCGCCGCGCAGGTCGGCGAGGATCGGAAACGGCTGATTGTTCCACGCGCGGATCCCCTGGGCCGCAGCCTGCTGCATGGCCCGGGCGGCCGTCCGGTCCTCACCCTCCGGCAGTGGCACGTGAACGACGAGTGTCCCCTCGTGTCCCGTCCACCGGCGCACCACGATGGTCGTATCCTCTCCCAGGTCGGCGCACAGGTAACCGACGTCTCTGCAAAAGTCCGCCTCCGTAACAAAGAGAGCGGGCCCACGGGTCGATCGAGCCGCCTCCACCTCCTCGAAGTCGGCCATGACCTCGTCGATCGTTGCGAACCCGTCGTATCCCGAGGAATCCCTCCGTTCCGACCCTTGTGAGCCTGCGGCGCCTTCCAGGGAGTTGATGGCCTGCTCCATGGTAGACCGAGACGTGTCACCGCGGCGCGCGCCTAACGCGAAGGCGGCGGCGACCACCATTAGCGACGCAAGTATTGTCGGTGTCCTGGGGCGCTGTGGCTTGGGCAGGGGACCGTTCCGTGGGGTGGTGTGCAACTTCGATCGCCGACTCTTCGTCCAAGGTAGGAGACGTACTGGTCTGGGACCAAGCACGCAGGAACGCGCCAGTTGGGGTCGTGTATTGACTCGGAACCGGTCAGAGTCGCAGGGTGCGGTGGGACGTGGACGAGGGTTCGCGTCCGGGACGCTCGAAAAGCGAGGGCGGAGTGCGAAGAGGGGAGCACGAACGGGGCGCTGTGGCCGAAATGCTTCGGTCCGATCGGCGCTCGCGTACCGCACGCTTCTCCTCGAGCCTGGCCGACTGGCTCCGGTCGATCGCGATCGCCTTCCTCCTCTTTCTCGTCGTTCGAACCTCGGTGGTCGAGGCGTTCAAGATCCCGACTTCGTCCATGGAAGGGACGCTCCTGGTGGGCGACTTCCTGCTCGTGAACAAGGCCGTGTACGGTGCGCACATTCCCGGGTTGGACTTGAGTCTACCGGCGCTGGCTGAGCCTGGGCGTGGGGATGTGATCGTCTTCCACCCCCCTCACGAACCTGAGAAGAACTATGTGAAGCGGGTCGTGGGCGTTGCTGCGGACACCCTCGAAATGCGTGACAAGCGGCTGTATCTCAACGGGGCGCCGGTGTATGAGCCGTATGCACAACACCTCGATGGACGGGGGGACGCCGTGCACCCCGATATGGGGTGGCAGTCACATCACCTGATTGCTTCACCGCTCCCGGAGTATCAGCCAACGCGAGACAACTGGGGCCCGATTGTGGTTCCTGACGGCCGCTTCTTCGTTCTCGGGGACAACCGCGACAACAGTGAGGACTCGCGCTACTGGGGCTTCGTGTCCCGGGATGAGGTCCGGGGTCGGCCATGGATGGTGTACTACTCCCATCGGGTGGTCGCGCAGGATCCGCTCGCGTCGCTCTCTCAGGTGCGATGGTCGCGACTGGGTACGGTCATCCGCTAGACGTGACGGGGAGCGGTGCGATAGCTCTCAGGGCCATCGCCCGGCTACCGACGATGAGGAGGATGAAGCTCCCGGCGATGACTTGGGATGGGTTGGCCCGGTCGTACATGTCTACGGATGTGATAGCCGCGACGGAGTCAATGAGGATCTCCGACGCCCCGCAGGTCGTCGCAGATGGCGCCCGGGCGAGAAACCGAAAACCAGAGACGCAGACGACGATCGTGGGCCCGATCACGGCCCGGTGGGCCGCCGATCGGTCGGCGCCG